>CALLPS010000354.1 GCA_938015355.1 uncultured Pleurocapsa sp. | reverse complement strand
TTTTATTATTTTATTTGCGATCGCAAATACCAAAAGATTACGGTTATTGACAATTGCAAATGAATTACTCAGACTTTTGATTGTAATTAACTTTAATATCAAGATACATGCAACTTCATAATATAGTGACCTTAAAATTATTCAACCTAAATAAAGCGGCTATTCTACTGGTTAATAACTTTTTTAACTATTTAACTATTCAGCTACATATTAGAGTCAAGGGACGAAAATTCCTGTAGAATTACACACTGTGAATCGTAGATGAGGAATCAACATTAGTTAATTTTATTTTAAAATACATTAAATTAAATTAAATTACCAATCACACCTTGCTCATGTCTCATATCTCTGAGTTGTCATCAAGAGAGGTTATTGACTAAGTTAAACAACTACCATTTTGAATCCATCCACCATATTGCGTTACATTTTATATTTTTATATTATGTACTCGACGAAAATGATGATGCCTTCTACAGTTGAGTTGGTAATTGCATCTAAAAAGTTATGAATATTTTATATTTTTAGAGCATTATAAAATCTAGATACTTCAAACTCGATTAACCTAGATATTGTCATCTGGCAAATATGCCAACTAGTCTAGTTCTGCTCAGTCTAGCTTGGTGCTAATCGTTCACTTTCCCTGTACTTTCATAATTCGTAATATCTCGAATTTAAATCAATAGGCTAACGAATTTAAATTGTAACTAGTATGATCATCAAATTAAGTGCCCAATTGACATAAACTTTTCTGGCTATTGAAAATAAGTATATTTTTATTCATCTATTTATATTGTTTACTCTTGGGAGATATTTGTGATTAAAATATTGGTGGTAGACGATCAAAACTTTACCAGACAGGCATTACAAGCAATTCTAGAAACAGAATCAGATTTCGAGGTAGCCTGGAAAGCTAGTAGTGGCGCAGAAGCTATAGATTATTTGGAACAGACAGAGGTTGACGTTGTTATTGCTGATCTAGAAATGCCAGAGATGAATGGTTTGGAATTAACTAAAATACTCAGTCAGCGTTTTCCCGAAACCAAAGTGATTATTCTTAGTAGCCATGATGACGGGGATAATATTAAGTCAGCAGTATTAGAATCTGGGGCTAAAGGCTATCTGCTGAAAAATACCTCAGCACAAGAAATCGTAGATACAATCCGTGCTGTTCAAAAAGGACACTTTCAACTAGGACCAGGATTATCTGAAAAATTACTTGCTCTTCTGATTCAAGAAAAAAAGGAGACTACAGAAAATTTATCTAACCTCAAAAAGAATTATACTCAATCGATGCTTGATTTAGAGAAAAAGATCATTGAGAAAAATGAGATAGAAAGACAAGAGATTTATCAAGAATTGGAGCTGCAAATACTTAATATCAAACAGGATTTTCGCCAAGGATTAGAAAATTTTCAATATCAAGTAAGCCAACAGTTACAAAATGGTATTGATGCAGCCAATACTCAACTTGGTAAGTCTACGCCAGATATGCAAAAAATAGAAATGCAGATTGATAATCGTAATCTAGAGCAGCAAAGATATATCAATACTTTATTTGCTGGAAACAAGCAGTCGATCAAGAAAATTGAGACTCAGATTGATTCGATACGTTATTTTGTCATCTTTCTCAGCGTTATTTTTTTTATAGTTGGTATCAGTATGTTGATTCTCAACTAATAACTATGTTTTATTTTAATGAACTACTTCCATAGCAAGTAAAAATATCCATAAATTTTTTAATCCGATCCTGCCCGAGAGGATATATTTCGGTAATCCCTACCAGACTAAGCAATCTAAATCTGTCAATAATTCAGATAATATTGTTTAGCACTCACCACCCAAGAGTGCTAAATTTGCAAATGGAATGTTAAGTAGCGAAACCGAAGAAAAATCCTATGGCGAAGATTGTTTCGTTTAATGAAGAGTCAAGACGAGCGTTAGAAAGAGGAGTGAATTCTCTGGCTAATGCCGTTAAGATTACCCTAGGCCCCAAAGGTCGTAATGTCTTGTTAGAAAAGCAGTTTGGCGCACCGCAAATTGTCAATGACGGAATTACCGTCGCCAAAGAAATTGATTTAGAAGATCCCTTAGAAAACACTGGTGCTAGGCTAATTCGAGAAGTAGCATCTAAAACCAAAGATAATGCTGGAGATGGAACTACTACCGCAACCGTCATTGCCCAAGCACTGATTAAAGAGGGTTTGAAAAATGTGGCAGCAGGAGCTAATCCTGTCGCATTGAAGAAAGGTTTAGATAAAGCTACTGCCTTTTTAGTTCAAGAAATAGCCACTGTTGCTAAACCTGTAGCGGGAGATGCGATCGCGCAAGTAGCGACAGTATCTTCGGGGAATGACGAGGAAGTGGGGAGCATGATTGCTCAAGCGATGGATAAAGTCACCAAAGACGGTGTAATTACCGTTGAAGAATCTAAATCCTTGGCTACTGAGTTAGATGTAGTTGAAGGAATGCAGATTGATCGTGGCTATATCTCTCCTTACTTCGTCACCGATCAAGAACGACAAATTGTGGAATTCGACGGTGCGGTAATTTTAATTACCGATAAGAAAATAAGTGCGATCGCTGATTTAGTTCCTGTACTAGAAAAAGTTGCTCGTGATGGCAAACCTTTACTAATTATTGCCGAAGATCTAGAGGGAGAAGCCCTAGCTACTTTGGTGGTCAATAAAGCCAGAGGAGTACTGAATGTTGCTGCAATTAAGGCTCCAGGTTTTGGCGATCGCCGTAAGCAAATGCTTCAGGATATTGCCGTTCTCACAGGTGGGCAAGTAATTTCTGAGGAAGTTGGTTTAAGCCTCGATAGCGTTGATACCGATATGCTGGGAACAGCAGACAAAATTACCCTCGACAAGGAAAACACCACCATTGTTTCTGGTTCTGGGAATAGTGCTGATATCGCCAAAAGAGTTGAACAACTCCGCAAACAGCTTGCTGAAACTGACTCTGATTATGATAAAGAAAAATTACAAGAACGCATCGCTAAACTAGCTGGTGGAGTTGCGGTAATTAAAGTAGGTGCGGCAACAGAAACTGAACTGAAAGACCGTAAGCTACGCATTGAAGATGCCCTCAACGCAACTAAAGCAGCAGTCGATGAAGGTATTGTTCCTGGTGGTGGGACAACTTTGATTCACTTGTCTAAAAAATTAGCTGACTTTAGAAATCAACTCGAAGATTCTGAGGAGCAAGTTGCTACTGATATTTTTGCCAAAGCTTTGGAGGCTCCACTATATCAGCTATCTAGTAATGCTGGGGTAGAAGGTTCTGTAGTCGTCGAAAAAGTTAAAGAAACTGATTTTAATATTGGTTACAATGCTTTGACTGGCGAATTTGGCGACATGATTGCTGGGGGAATAGTTGATCCTGCCAAAGTAGTTCGATCAGCAGTACAAAACGCTTCTTCAATTGCGGGCATGGTTCTGACGACTGAAGCATTGGTAGTAGAGAAACCCGAACCCGAAGCTGCTGCACCTGCTGGCGGTATGCCTGGTGGTATGGGTGGTATGGGTGGCATGGGTGGCATGGGCGGTATGCCTGGTATGGGTATGATGTAATGCCTGCTGCTCTATCTATAAAATTGAGATAGATAATTAATTAGTTTTATTCTTGGGGGTCAATCTTTAATTAGGTTGCCTCTTTTTTTAGTTTTCCATTCATAAATTGTCAAAGCCTTACAGTTAAATACTTTTGACTTCCGCGCAGCGGTACTAGTTATCAATCACCGTAGTAACTTGCTTCTTACCATCACTAGTAACGGTAATATTGTTATCGCTTAAAGTTCCCACCGCCTTTTCTCCCGTTAAACGAGCCTGGGGATCTGCTTGTTCATAAATCACATTTCCTGTAGCTTCAACTTCTTCCTCTTCAATTTTCCAAATAAGTTGGCGAGCATATAATTCCGAGGCTTCTTGCTGATTAATTCCCTTTACCCCGTCTTCTAATTTAGCTAGCTGTTGCTGAAGATTTATTTCACCTTTGTTACCTGTTAGGCTAATTTGGCGATCGCGATCTAAAATTTGAATTGGCTGATCGGTTGTCCCAATCCGCTGTTGATAATTCCAACTAAAAAAGTCGCTAGCTACTTGCAATGGCGGAGCGATGGTAATCAATTCAATATTTTTGTTTAAGATCGCAGTCTGGTTAGTTAGATTTACTTGGGCGCGATCGCTGACTAATTTATCAGTAATAACTTGCTCTTCGTTATAGCGGATTAACTCCACTGCACCAGGGCTGTTAACCTCATTTCGAGCAATATTCCACTCCAGGCGATCGCTATTGAGCTGGAGAGATGGTTGATTCGTAGTTGCCACCACATCCCCCTCAATTTCTAGCTGTTCAATATTGGTAAAATATTTTCCTGACTGGGCGGTAACCTTGAAATTAGGATGAGTCCCGATTAACTGTTCTTTGATCAATAATAAGTTCTCTTGCGGCCGCCATTCCACCGCATCAGTATTGATAACGCTATTATTGCGGGGATCACTGGCGACTATGTCTTGATTAAGGAGAATTATGTTGCCATTATCCCGAATCTCTCCTGTTTTGGCACTAATTTTCAAGATTATAGTTTCATCTTGCCATAAATTACCTACTACCTTATTTAAAGTTGTAACTTCTTTGTCTTCACTATAAACAACATTATCTGCTTTGATCTTCCAGACAGTATTTTCCTGCTTGTTTGATTGCTCTAAAATGGCATTGTTTAACACTAGCTGAGTATCTAATCTACTTTCTCTTGATGTTGGCTGTTGTTTGGGAATAGGAGTTGTTGACCGACAGCCAACAATGGTGATCATCAGCAAAGAAAATAACAGGTATCCCTTAGTAGTAGTTAATTTAGCTAGGCTCAAATTTAATAACTGGCAGAAGATAGTTGTAAGTCTACTTTATCCCCTATGGTCAATAATTGGCATCCAACTTCCAGATAATAGTCCCACAATCGGTTAGAGCAAGATTAGTTAACTATCCCATAAGTAATGAGTATCCTCATATAAATGTGTCTTGCTATAAATGGCTTGATATATTGAGAAAAAAAAGAGGTTCAAAGCTATTAACCTTGAACCCATCAGACTAAATCTTATTGCCTTGTATCTCCCTTCACTAGAAGTGTCCTTGAGGAAATCCTTTCACAATCTCAACCAGTCTATTAGCGTATAACATCAGTTAATTTAGTTTTCCTATTCATAATTTCTCAATCTCTAATCTTTGCCAAAATTAGGAAGTTTATTATTTTTGTTTTTTGATGATGACAGCTCTTTAATCATCTAGAATGCCAAACCCCGAAAAGCTACGGTAAGGATCACTGTGCTTACTACTCTTTTGAATAT
>CALLPS010000353.1 GCA_938015355.1 uncultured Pleurocapsa sp. | reverse complement strand
GATTTTCTGCCAGAGTTAGAGCGTTTCCCGCCCCAGGTATTGTTAATTTTGCTCATGGTAGAATTGTGTTGCCTCTTACCTGTCTGGACTTTGTGATGATTGTTCCAAACAAGCAAGAGGCTTGAATTTATTCTTCAGGTAAATCGTTGATATTAGTTAGATGTTCGATGATGATGTCTAATTTTGCAGCAAGCTGATTAGATTTATGTTCAAGACGATCAAACCGCTTTTCGTGACCATCTAATCTTTTGGAAAGCCGAGATTCCAAATCTTCTAAATGCAGTTCGATAGCATCAAAGCCATTGCTAATTCGACCGTCAGGTTCGATGTCTAACTCTACAGATTGTATTCTCTCCCTGAGATTATCAATTAACCGTTTGTGCTGGTTAATTCTTTTATTTTGTTCTCTTGATTCAGTCATGATTAAAAGTGTGATGATTGTTTGTAGTGATCAAATGCCACTGTAAATATTATAGAGTTTCATCTTGAAAAACACTTGTTTTTTTCAAGATGATTATTGTGAAGAGCAGTGTTGCGAAAATAAAAGACAAAAAGTCAAGATAAGTCTTGGATTAACTGGATTAACCTTCTACAATCTAATTAACCTCTTTGTTTGACTCAATCTAGTAATTGCAGACAAAGAGGTTTTTTGTTTTCTATGTTTATTGTCAAAGGTTAATAAAAGCAATCTTCTATCAATCTTTTTGAGTAGTGATTGAAGAAAATAATTTAATATATTAGATGCATTCTCTAAATACTTTAAGTTTAGAGATAAGAAATAGTGGCGTTATCCTAATTTGCAGGTAAACATAGATCTATATATCCATAATATTTATTACTTGATTACTTTTATTTCATATCGTGGATTTTACTGAATTTTAATGGTATCTAAATTATCATGTTATCCATTAGTAAACAAAGGATTAACTCTTTACATATCAAGCTACTCAAGTGTCTAAAAGATGTAGACATTTCTTTTGAAGATAAAGCAGTAACTGCTATTTTGGGACTAAATGGACATGGTAAGTCAACTATATTGCATGCTTTAGCCTGTTGTTATCAGCCCATAGATGAAAAGATAACTACTAATTATAGATTTAGTAATTTTTTTCTTCCAAACACAGATGCACAATAGCAAGGAAGTGAATTAACTCTGTCTCATAGTTATAGAAATGGGAAAGATGAAACCAAAAATCATCCAACAGTTTATAAAAAGTCTGATAGATGGACTCGATATGATAGACGACCGAAAAGACACGTTTATTATTTGGGTATTGATAAATATATTCCGATAATTGAATCAGAAAAACAAAAAACAATTGAATCTTATAGAGAAAAAGCCATGCAGCATATAAAAGAATTTAAGCTTCCTGAAGGTACCAAGCCTGAACCATATCTACATAGTTTATTAATTGGGATACAAAATCCTAATAATGAAGAGTTCAACGAAATATTAGAAGTTGCCAATGGAATCTCGCATGAACAAGATAGTCATAAATATCTATTAAAAATAATTGAACGACTTGACTATGAAAAAGCTGTTGGGTATTCAAAAATAATAGATTTTGTTTCAACACATCCTCAATGGGAAGAGTATGTATCAGAAATATATAGTTGGCTAAAAAGTAGAGTTTCAAAAGTCAGAGAAGCAGATACCGAGCTTAATCAAACTGAATTATTGCTAGCTGTTGATACACTTTGAAAGTGGGTTTAAAAAATATCAGATATTCCACTCTCTATAAAACCAAGAAATAAGATTCTAAAAACTATTTTCAATTCATATTAATTTACGGCAACATGAATCAAATAGTACTAATATTAAGCAAAATTAAAAAATGCGATCGCGCCCATCTAATTTTGCTTGGTTTAATCATCATCACTCCCCTAGGATTATTATCTAAAATATATACAGGAATAGGACAGAAGTGGGTACAAGATTATTCAGGTGATGTCTTGTATGAGATTTTTTGGTGTTTAGTTATCTTTTGGTTCATTCCCTCGTTTAAAGACTTAGGCAAGTTACAAAGTATCACTATCAAAATTGCTAGTTGGGTATTTGCAGTTACTTGTGCCATTGAAGTCAGCCAACTATGGTTTTATCTAGTACCTAATGCCATAAGCTCGTCCTTAATCTGGCGAATGCTATTAGGAGTTGGTTTTTCTTGGTGGGATTTTCCTCACTATGCCTTGGGTTCATTAATGGGCTGGGGAATAATTTTTCAAATTGGACGTATTGGTAGTTTTAAACCCCATTCACTTAGAAAAATGTAGTTTTCATTCATGATTTAATCTTTGCAGTTTTTGTTGACTAGATGCTGCTACCTGCTACTTACTAGATGGTGCTACCTAAAAAAGATAACTTAAAAACTTCAGGTTTCAAATTAGACGTGGTTCATGCAGGATAGATCCTAAGACGGCGATTTGGCTCATCACCGAAACTATCAGATTGTAAACGGTAGTGTTCAATAAGCTCATGCTGCATTTTGCGAACTTTTGCCGATCGCGGCAGTAATTCCACGGGTTGACCCTGAGGTATAACAATTTGTTCGACGGCTAGTCTGGCTTCTTCTAAGGCTTCGATCTCGTCATCACTACCTGCCTTACTAAACAAGCGTAAATCCGTTGCTTCAGGAATATTAGGATCGTCTAGATTAAGAATTTGCCGAAATGCACGAGTAATCTGGGGAATAGTATTAGATTTAACGGTGTAGATCGGAATATGACGATCTTTAGCAACAGAGCGCAGTTTAGAATGATGTTTAATTTGCGATCGCAATGCCACCACTGCATCCGCTTCATCTAAATCTTTGGTCAACATGACAGGTAAATTGAGGATCTCCACCACTTGATCAATTTGAGCACGACCAATACCATAACCATAGATATAAACAGGTAAATCCTCCCCATTGGGGCCAGGAGTCCGCAATTTTTGGCTATTGGGTTCTCTTGTTTGCCAGGAGCGTTCTAACATGGTGTCAAAGTCAGAATTACTTGGTTTTGATTTTCCACCGCTCAGAGATACAGGAGTCATTTTCCCCGACGCTCTTAAACCCTGGGGATGGAGAGGAGTAACTCCGTTAGTATTTCTCGAAGGCAAAGCCTTAAAGGGAGACTTGGATTCTTCGTGAATAATGCTTACTTCCCCACTATCATCTACAGTTCTAACCTGGGCTGGGGGTTCGATGCCCCGCAACAGACTATCAATGGTAGCGGATACGTCATCGTGAACGACCCAACGTTGCCGTTCTAGCATCTCTACGGCGATCGCAAAGGTGGGAGGTGCTTTGCGTTCTAACACCGTCTTCTGGGTTCTTCTACGACGGGCTTCATCGTCTCCCAGAGTAACGCTTTGAATCCCACCCACTAAATCCGAGAGAGTCGGATTTTTAATTAAGTTCTCTACTGTATTACCATGAGCCGTCCCCACAAGCTGTACTCCTCGTTCGGCGATCGTTCTTGCGGCTAATGCCTCCAATTCTGTACCGATTTCATCAATGACAATCACTTCGGGCATATGATTTTCTACCGCCTCGATCATGACCTGATGTTGTAACTCAGGACGAGCCACCTGCATACGACGGGCACGACCAATGGCAGGGTGCGGCACATCTCCATCTCCTGCAATCTCGTTGGAGGTATCGATAATTACCACCCGTTTTTCTAAGTCATCGGCTAAAACTCGGGCAATTTCTCTTAAAGCAGTGGTTTTTCCCACCCCTGGACGACCCAAAAGCAAAATAGATTGTCCTGTTTCCACTAAGTCACGGATCATCACAATCGTGCCATAAATCGCCCGCCCAATGCGACAAGTTAAACCGATAATGTCCCCTGTACGATTACGAATGGCGCTAATACGGTGTAGTGTTCGTTCGATTCCCGCACGGTTATCGCTACTAAACATCCCCACTCGCTCAATACAGTGCTGGATTTCCTCCTTGGTAACTGTTTCCTCACGGATATAGGTCACGCGATCGCTAAAACGGGCTTCTGGTAGTCTGCCTAAATCTAAAACCACCTCAATTAAATTATCACTATCTTCTTGAAGTTGCTCAACTAACTTAGAGCGGATTGATTCAGGAAAAATAGTAAGTAATTTATCTAAATTATCGGTCACTTGCATCCGATGAGAAGCTATATCTGACTGCATCCTAAAAATGTATTTGGTTAATAAAAATTGAATATTTATTTAAAGCTGTTAGCTGTTAGCTCTTAGCTTTTAGCTTTTAGCTTTGACGCGAAGCCCGTGCATGACTAACAACGCGATCGCTAATCCTTTAGGATAGCTTTTAGCCTTGATTGAACTCCTTGATTTGATTGACTAGTAGACTCGCCTTACTCACAGCTTGCTCTAGTAATGTCGTATTTTGTTCTAACTTTAAATTAAGCTGATTCATAGGCTGACTAATCATGGAATTAGATTGATTTGGTTGGAGTTCAGTTATGACTAATCTGTCTAATATAGGAGATAACAAGGCGCGAGCATAGCTGCCATATGCCACCCCTGAAATGGAGTTTGCGCCCAGAGAATTATGTTGTCGTAACATGTTGAACTGCTTTAGTTTTGCCACCGTATAGTCGTTTGTTCCTCCTGCTAGTTGAATATATCCAGGCAATTCTGCCTCTAATACCTTGTGGGCAAAAGCGATCGTCATATGAGTTGTTCCTTTGCCAATATCGCCACTCATAGAACGTCCATCTGTTTGCCAAATCAAGGGACAAGGTAGGGGAGCAGTCAATTCATAAAGCGATCGCAAATAGTCTATGACCTGAGGTGCATCAGTACAGCTGATAGCCAATAATTTTAACTGTCCGATGACAGGAGAAATACCTTGCCAGACTCGCTTAAATTCTTCATAGTGACCAACTTGAGTGTGGATTTCAATGGCATCTACTAACCTTGACTCAATCCAAGGTACAACTTCCTCCAAGCTCGATTGATGGGAATGAGTCGTGATCAACTCTTGGGGACAAATCGGTACACAACGACCACAGCCATAGCAAAGACGATCCAAAACTCCCACTGAACTAAGATCTATTGCCTCCGCAGGACATACCTGGACACAAGGCTGGGGACAATTAACTGGACATTGAGTCAGATCAAACTTTGCTTTACGAAAATGAGGATCTTCTCCATCATTAATACTTACCATTAACCAAGGCAAGGTGTCTGAGTTATTTCCAATTGCTAATTTTTGTGCCATAGCAATTCCCTCCTGGGCAGCAGAAATTACCGCAGGATCGGCAGCCACATCAATGCAATCAGCCCCAGCTAAACTGTATGCTAAAGCCAAACTACGCACCGCAGGAAGATGTTGATAGCTAGCTCCGCAAATTAACTTGAACCAGCTACCTTCGATTAAGGAGTGTAAGGGATAAGGTTGCATCACCCTTACATCCTAATAGTTTGTCAACCATTAGTGTTAGGATTTATCACTAAATATTTTTTAGAGTTAGATCAGGTAACTGTTGATGTTATGCCCTTGTGATACTGTTGACTGAAATTAACTGTTGACTGAAATCACCCGATAACAGCGTTGAGCAAAACTTCTGCTAAGGTTAATCCCTGCATGTCATCAATCGTAATCGTATCAACAATATCGAATTTTGCTCCAGCAGACTCTAATTGATCGTCCAAAGCCTTGAGAAATTGAGTTGCTTTACGATCATTACCCACCTGAATTAAAGAGATGCCTAATTCTTCATCTCGGTCAATCTGACGGGAAGCATCAATAATTACCCGCATGACTGCTTTATAATCATCAGGCTCGCCATCGGTAACCACGACAATGGTTTCTCCATTTGTTTTAGCTTGTCCCGCTGCTTTACGATCAAAGTAATTATTCACAGCATCCCAAAGGACACTGGCTAAATCTGTCCTGCCCATAGGGTCATTCTCAGCGTAAATTTTATTTACCTTAGCCGCAGTAACATTGTCGTAACGACGAAAACGACCAGAGAAAAGATATACCGTAATGCCATCAGGGTCAATTTTTTCACACTCTTGCGCCAATGCGAGGGTAGATTCCTGAGCAGATTCCCAACGAGTTTTGCCCCCAGGGCGATCGTTAATTGACATACTGCCACTTTTATCAATGATTAATGTGTAGTCGCGATCCTCAACGATAGAGTTTTCCGCCATGATGTCACAATTTAATTTATTAATTTGCTTATTGTTTTCTTCATTCAGCCTATTACAAGCTGGAACTTTACTGCCAAAAATCAAAAATTTCCACAGATTTATTTAATACCATTTTACAGGATTTTTTGAGTATTTATACTTATCAATTCCAGAGTAATTGTAAACAGATATTGCAACCCTGATCAAAATATTTGAATATTTATCTGATCCGAGAAACCTCCGCGATAATCTAGATAATCTCAACGTAAACCAATAAACCTTTAGGAGATAGATTTCGATGGATAACGAGCTGCACAAATATAAGATGATTTGTACTTTGAAATTTGGTGATATTTATGGTCAGATAATTATTTGGTTAATTGTAATTTTTGTTAGCTTGGCGACAACCTTGGCATTGTGGAGTAGTACTAGACAAATTTATGCTTTAGCGACTGTCGGAATTGTCTTAGTACTTTCTTTGCCCTTTTTGCTATTTGCCTTTGTCACAACTTTGCTCAATCGAATTGAGTTTGTCCCCATGGAAGAAGAGTTATTTAGTCGTCGAACTGTTGTTGGTTCAAGTTCTAGATCCTCAAAAAAAGAATCAGCTACAGCAGGGTAAATAAGGGATGAGGGATAAATTATAAGGGATGAGGAAATATCTATTACTTGCCTAGCTCCTTATCCTTTATCTCTCAATGCTTTTAGGAGTTAGCTACTATCACAATTGTTTTAACTCGAACTGAAATTAATCATCAAGAGGAAAAAAACGATCTACTTGCTGCGGAGCCTCCTCATCCTTCATCCCTCATCCCTTCTTAAGCTCCCATACCTGAATATTGCTTTAAGCCCTTGCACCAGAGCCAACGATTCAGCAAGATAAAAAGTATTGTCCAGCCAGTCATAATTAAAATACTTTTCCCAAAATTTACGGGAAGTCCCATTAATAGCATCGCCGGGAAGTGCATCATATAGGGAAAAGGAGTCCATTCAATTATTTGTCTAACCTGATCAGGAAAAACTTCTAAGGGTGCGATCGCACCTGACAAAAAAATATAAAATAGATACCAAAATTGTTGAACTGCGCTGGCTCTCTCTGTCCAAAAAGCCAGCATAGCGAAAGTATACTGAATCACAAAACGGAGCATAAAAGCGATCGCGATCGCAATTATACCTAAGCATATATCAGATAATGTGGGAATCCAAGCTGCATCAGGATAAAGAACGATAAATAATCCGCAAAATACAGCAATTAAGGGCAGACGAGTTATTTTCTGGGCTAAGTGTTGTGCCATATGATGCCAAACAGGGTCGATGGGTTGCAGTAGGCGCAGGGAAAGTCTGCCTTCGAGGACTTCTCTCTCAAAGTCCCAGATTACCCAAGTGTTAGTTAGTTGACGCACCAAAAATACACTAAAGAAGTAGCGAGCAAACTGTTGAGGGCTAAAATCAAAATCGCCATTTTGAGAGGCTTGAATCCACACACCCATCAAAATAATCGGCAAGGAATTAGATAATGCCCAGAGGAAGACCTCGGCTCGATATTCTAGGGTATGAGCATAGTGAGTTAGAAGAAGTATTTTAGCTTTTTTAACATTTAACATGCACCATTAGTTGTTCGTATTCGCTGTATTTAAATCTGGAATCAGCTCTAGTACAGTTTTTTTGATGAAATCGCGCCGATCAAAATCTGGATCAACAATCCTTTGATTCCAGACCACAATGTCTAAATCAATACAGCGTGGCCCATTTTTATTTTCCGTCTTTACCCGTCCTAGGGCAATTTCAATTTGTTTGAGCTTTTGATTAAAGATTTCAAAACTATCTTCTGTCTGAATTAAGAATGCTCCATTTAAAAAATTTGCTTGTTCGGTAAATCCTAAAGGCTTGGTAATATAAAACTGGGATGCATCAATCATCATCTCAGTTTTACTCAGGGCGGCTTTAGCTCGTTCCACATTTAGCTCTGGATCAATGTTAGAGCCAACACTAATTACCACTTCATTCATCTCTTTTCGCAGTTAATTTAATAGAAACAGAGTCGGAAAATCTCAAGGCAAAAGGTTTTTCAACTTTTACTTTCGCCCATAATACCCGCTGATTTTCCATAACAATATCTAAAATCATTTGGGTGAGTTTTTCGAGCAAATTAAAATCACTTTCTTCTACTGACTTGATAATCTGCTTAGTTATCACTTTGTAATCTAAAGTATCTTCAACGCGATCACTTGTTATTGAATCTCCTAGCTCAAAGCCCAGTTTGATATTGATGATCACATCTTGTTTTTTCTTCCTTTCCCAGTCATTGAAACCAATAATCGTCCTCAGTCTTAAATCTTTTATTTTTATAAGACCCACAGGAGAATTTACTTGTTTCCCCATACTACAATAATTAATTTTCCGTAAATTTTCTATTATCCGCTTTTTAACCTTACATTAATCTGGCAGTATCTCGAAAATTTTTCTAGCGATATACAAAATGTTAATTAAATGATTATTTATTTTATAAATGTTCGCCACCATTAACAAATAATAACTGTCCTGTGACAAAATCATTTTTGAGCAAATAGCGAATAGCTTGGCAAATTTGCGACTTATCTCCTTGCTGGCGCATCGGCACTCTTTGTCTTAACTGTTCGAGATACTCTTCGGTTGCTCCTTCAGGCATCAAAATCCACCCTGGACAAATTCCATTCACCCGAATACCTGGGGCAAACTCTAGTGCTGCCATCTCTGTTAAATGAGCCAGTGCTTTCTTCGCTAAAGTATAAGCAGAATAGGTAAAATCATTTTTCTTGATTCGAGTGTCAACGAGATTAATAATGTTACCTTGCTGATAAATACGAGCAAAATCACGGATTAGGAAGTAAGGAGCTTTAAAATTCACGGCAAAGTGAGTGTTGAAAAATTCCATCTCAGTCTTTTCCAGAGTCGCTGGTTCAAAAACAGAGGCATTATTGACTAAGATATCAAGCTGGGCAAAATCTTCCTTAACCCTTGGTAGTAGGTTTAGAATATCTTCATCACAACTTAGATCCGCCTGATAAATCTGGCAATTTTTGCCCAAAGATTTAATCTTATCCCTTAGTATTTCTGCTTCTTGGCGAGAACTATGGTAATGAATCGCGATGTCATATCCCTGTTTCGCTAGATCCAATGCTATAGTCTTACCTATTCTTTTAGTGCAACCAGTTACTAAAGCACAAGTCATATTTTTGATCTAAATCCGTAATTCTTATTTGCATTATTAAAGCTATCACCAATTTAGAGTAATTTGGCTATGGTCATGATTGTCTCGAAAGACAAAACGGAGGATAACGGCTAAAGCGATCGCAATGAGACGAAAGAAGATATTTAGATAAATTTAGAATTTGCTATTTAGGATCGAGGTGAAATTTGGCAGCGTTGTAATGGTTTGCCTTTGATTAAATGGCTTTGAGCGATCGCCTGAACATCTTCAACAGTTAAATTACCATAGAGATGGCGCTGAGGAAATAGTAGTTTTCTTAGTTTTATCCGAATTTTTGTTGGCAGCCAGCCAAAATCCCTACGAGCAGGTTGACAGATCATGGCTACGGCACCAGATTCACATTGGTCTAAACATCCTGACTTACGGACTTTAATGCGATCGCCTAATTGTAATCGCTCAACTTCGTTAGCAAAGGCTTGATAAATATTTAATGCTCCTGCATTACAGCAACAACCTTCTGGATCATCGACAGGACGTTTTTTGGTGCAGACAAAAACGCGATATTGGGGTGAATCCATAAGCCTCGTTGAAATATAAGCGGCACTTTTGCTCTTCAATGGTATGAACAAAAACTGGCGTTGCCAACTGAATATTTACTCAAGATCTTATAAATCGTTAGATTAAAAAAGAACTCCAGCTACTACTAGACGTAAGATATTAACGTAATTGATTTAGTTTTTGATTAGCAAAATTCATCATAGCAGTAGCATCAGCATAAACTGTGGTTTGTGACTTAACTTTTTCTAGCTGATTAATAATCTTTAAAATTTCTCTTCCCGTACGATCTCGATTATGTTGATTTACGGATTTAGGTAGATTAGTAATCATGAGTTGCGCTGATTCATAGGCTTTTTGAGATATAGACTCTTCCTGTTGACGAATCCTTATTTCGCTTACTTCTGCTTCATAGGTAGCCAACAAAGTCTGAGTTTCTAGATACCCAGCATCTTCGAGAGGTACTTTTTCCAGCATCTTAATGGCTCTTTCGAGCAGTTTAGCGCACTCCTGCCAACGACTCATTGAATGAGGTGGATTGTCGCAACTAGTATTAGCTTGATCATGAAACTGTTGTGCTACGGCAAGAATTTTATTGGTACGATTATTTCCTGCTACTAAACCAGATACCTGACGAAAATCTCTCAAATAAGCTTGAGAACTATTTTCTGCTTGTTCTCTCGCCACGGTATTAATCGGAATTTGGTTCAATTGATCAATTCCTGCTTGCCAAGCTGATATTGCTTGTTGTTTCGCTGTCGCGTCTTCTGCCTGTTGGTAATTTTGCTTTGCTTGTCGAATATCCTGCTGGGCTTGTTCTAATTTTGAATAGGCATTAATCTCCTGAAAAATTTTGGCATCCATTCGTCCTACTTTTGCTCTAGCAGTTTCAAATTCATCTAAGGTGAACTTCCAACCAAAACTAAAAAAGGTACGATACATTCGAGGTTCATAGCCCAAAAACCAGACTGGTAGAGCATCCAGATTTTTTTGCGCTTGATTAACTTTTTCCTGTCCCAACTCCAAATCTTTGAGACTAGTTGCTTGATTTACCAATTGATCCGCTTGCTCTACTCTTGCGATCGCACCTCGATAATTGTGATCCATTCTCAGATAGCTAGGTAACAGTATTATGGGGGCAGTTTTAGCCACAGGACGACGAATCATCGGATAGGGGAGATTAAGTACCCAGATAAGTCCTGAAAAAGCACCTAGACCGATAGCTATTTTAGGTATCCACCAGAAATTACTTGAAGGGCGATTAGCTCGAACTGCTTTTTTGATTGCTTGCTCATTAAAGTTAGGAAATAAATCGCTAATCAAAAACCTTAACTCGTTTTCAGTGACGGGATTCCCTCTAGCTTTATTTAATTGTCTGATCCGTTTTAAAGCAATTTTTTGAGAAATTTCCCCCGCCACTTGATCTTGGGCTGCGGCACGATTAATCTCGGCAGCAATGATTTTATAAGCTTTGTCATTTAAACGTCGAGACATAGGGATATCGCAATACACTTTGATAGATTCTTCTGATCAGTGTTCCCTTTCCCGAATTATTTATGAACTAGGCTTAAAGCTTTTTGATAAATCAAAGCCTTCATCGATTTATGAGAGGGGTTATTCGTGAAAAATAGAGCAACTTGGTCTTCATCCCGATAAAAGTGTTAGTATCAAGTCTGAGAATTAACAGATTAACGATTAAGTTTGTATCCAGTATCGAAAGGTCTTTGCCGAAAAGTATTGAGCTATTTCTTTCCCAATAATCCGATCTCTCTACACACAACACTCATTGAGAGGAAAATTAAATTATGTCAATTTACGTAGGCAATTTATCTTACGAAGTAAACCAAGAAGACTTAAAAGAAGTCTTTGCCGAATATGGAACGGTTAAACGAGTTCATGTTCCTACAGATCGCGAAACAGGTCGCGTCAGAGGATTTGCTTTTGTAGAGATGGAATCCGAAGCTGAAGAAGATAAAGCTATTTCAACTTTAGATGGTGCCGAATGGATGGAGCGTGCACTAAAAGTTAACAAGGCTAAACCTCGTGAAGATAATAGAAATGGCGGCGGAGGTCGCAACAACCGCTTCTAAGCTTCCTTAGTAAGATTAAAAGTTAACGCTTCTAGGAATCAAGTAGATTAGCTCTACATTTTTTTCTAGAGGTGTTTTGCTGTTTAACGTTCTTATGAGAGATTACATGGGAGAAAGGACTTGTCCGCATCTAGTACCCCTTTTTTCTTCAAAGCGATCGCCTTAATAGAGTGGGCAAAATATAGCTAAAGCTGATTGCCCACTAAAATCAAGAGTTACATGTAAATTACAATAGATGTTTCAACTCTGGTTTATCTTGGAGTGATTTAACGACCTGTTTAATATCTTGAGTATGATTTTTATCGACTACCAAAGTTACATTACCGTCGCGGACGATCACAATATCTTTTAAACCAATAGTGACAATTACCTCATCATCATCTCCCGTATAGATAATGGCATCTTGCGTATTTTTACCAATGTGA
>CALLPS010000352.1 GCA_938015355.1 uncultured Pleurocapsa sp. | reverse complement strand
CGTACTAATTAATCTATTGAGGTAGGGATTAGGAATTAGGGGTTAGGGATTAGGGAGATTATTAGGCAACGATCTCGCATTCCATTCCCAGTCCCCAGTCCCCAGTCCCCAGTCCCCAGTCTCTGATTGTCACAGATCGCGCCCGTGCGTAACATCAGTAATTAATTTCCCTAAGTTGTTTGAGATCGGCAAAAGGATAAAGGATAAAAGGTAGAACTCTTGCAACTTATTGGTTCTATTTAGAATAACTATAGTTGTTAGGATTTCATTGTTTTAGAGGGGTATCAACAATATTTTCTTTTTCAGTAACTTCTTCTTCAGTAATATTCTCCTCTTCAAGTTCACATTGTTTTGCCGACTTTGCTGATTTTACGTCTAATTCTTTAAGACATTTTTCGTACTCTTGCCATTTTTCAGTTACTAGCTGTTTGATTTCCTGGTGCTGCTGGACTCCTTCATAGCTGTAGCGATTAAGATTCTGATCAACAATTAATTCCTCTATATAACTGATTCTCTCTTTCGTATTAGGGTGACTAGAAAGCCAAGCTGGGGGCTCAGGATGATCTTCATCCTGATGAGAGCTCTCTAGTTGAGCCATTAAGTTTCGTACGCCATCCGCAGCATAACCAGCGTTAACTAAAATTCTGGTGCCAAAAATATCAGCTTGTTTTTCCATCCCACGACCGTAGTTAAGCACGATTAAACTACTAGCTGTGTTGCCGACATAGGGGACATAGCTCACAATATTGGCGGTTAGGTTTCCTTTCGTAACCAGCTGAAAGCCATGAGACAAAGCACTATGGGAAACTTCGTGGGCTAACAATCCTGCTAATTCTGCCTCGGAATCAGTTTCCATAATTGCCCCCACATTCACAAATATTTTTCCTCCTGGCAGGGCAAAGGCATTAAGGGCATCATCCATCACAACATAAAATTGATAGTCAAATTCTTCTCTCCCTGAAGCACTGGCAATTTTCTGACCAATCTGATTCACATAGTCATTCACTGCTTTGTCTTTCATTAGCGGTATTTGCTTGGTGATTTGCTTAACAGAAGCTTCTCCCACAGCAGATTCACCTTTTAGTAACAAAGAAGTAGTTTCTAGAGCCGAAAGAGGTCCAAATAAATTACCCGTGAGAGCAAATCCCACGGTTCCTGCGATCGCATTACCGATCGCATTCCATGTAATACTAGAACGTAGACTACTCTGGTATTTGGCGAGATATTCTTCTGCTAGCTGATTAAATTCTTCTGCTTGGGGAGCATCAGGATTAAATAAAGCATATTGGCGTGCCATGATTGAGGCATCCAGCCATTGCTCCGCCGCAATATCAGCATCCATTTTGGCTCGCAGGATTACTGGTTCATTAGGATAAAGATTAACAGCCCGATTTAAAACAGCAAGGGATTCTGCCTCTCTTTCATACCCTAAAAGTGCTTCCGCATAGTGAATATGCCCAGGAAGAAACTGCGGCTCTCTAGTGGTTAATAGCTTTAAAGAGCTAACTACTTTACTGGATAACTGCTGCTGTTTTCCCTGTTGATAGTTGCGCCAAAATACTTTTCCTGCGGGACTAAGTTGGTCTGGATTACTAAAGACTGCCAATTCAGGTTTTTCAGTACTTTTTTCCGACTCAATCTCCCATATTTCCTTTGCTTCACGATACAGTTTAACTGCGGCAGCCTTATCTCCTGCTAGGTACAGTTGGTCTGCTAGAGCTAGTTTTTCTAACCGAGCAATTTCTTCTGGAGTTGGTTTTTTTTCTTCTGCCTTAGAGTCCGCTTCATTCTCTGATTTACTAGCTTCTTCTGACTCAGGGTCTTTTTCTACTTCTGCGGTATTCTCCCTGTCCTCTGCTTTGCTCTCAAGTTCAGAATCTACTTCTACTTCAGTTTCCTTGACCTCTACTTCTTCTAAGGGCAAATTTTCCCTTTCTTCCGTCTCAATATCTGCTTCTGGTGCAGTTTCGGGAATGACATCTAACTGCGTTAAATCAGCTTGTTGATTCTTGTGTTGAACTTTAGCAGACTTGGCTAAAGCTGGCATAGGAGTAATAAGAGTATTAATTAATGTCAAGCCGATTAGAGAGGTGGGAAGCAATTTTATAAATTTCATATTTGAAAATTCAATAAAAATTCAATAAAAATTAGATATTATGTAACTATTGTGTAATTTACCAGCAACAGACTTTCGCTCTTAATCAAAAAAGCTTTTAGGCAAACAAGTTTATTTAACAATACAAATGTAACTTTTTGATATCAAAAAGTCATCAAATGTTGAATAAACATAAAACTGATAATAAATCGTCAAAAAATATTAATAATTACTTTGTTATTTACAATCGAGGCACCTTAGATTAGAAAATATGTATTAATAGCTAGCACAAGCAAAAAATATTATGACGACCCACTTTATTACTGCTGAAATTGACCTTCAGGAGACTCCCCTTAAACTCAGTCAAGAAATTGAATCCCAACTAGAGCAAGAAGGTGAACCTTTACGCTGGGCTGTTACGCAGATAGATAAAGAAAAACAAACTGCCACAGTAGAAGCCATTGTCACCAAAGAAGAAGTTACTCAAGAAAACTAGATTTTAGTCTCAGACTAAGATATTTATTTATGTCGCCCTTTACAGTTGTTCTTATTGTTCCCACTGGTGTTGGGGCAGCAATCGGTGGTTATGCGGGAGATGCTCTTCCTGTAGCCAGAGCGATCGCCGAAGTTAGCGATTGTTTAATCACTCACCCCAATGTTCTTAATGGCGCACAGCTATATTGGCCATTGGACAATACCTACTATGTTGAAGGTTATGGTTTAGACCGTTTTGCCGCCAAAGAATGGGGATTACGCCCCGTGAGACAAAACAAAGTAGGGTTATTATTAGATCAGGGAATTGAACCAGAATTAAGATTACGGCATATTCAGGCAGCGGATGCCACCAGGGCAACTCTGGGACTTAATTTAACGGATTATGTAGTTACTGATGCTCCTTTAGAAGTAGAGTTACGTACTGCTGATTCTGGAGCCAGTTGGGGTACCATTGGTAATCCTGGTAGCCTGCTGCGGGGGGCACAAAAGCTAATTGACCAGGGGGGTGCAGAAGCGATCGCTGTAGTGGCAAGATTTCCCGATGACAATGATAGCCAGGAATTGCAAGACTATCGTCATGGCTCAGGAGTAGACCATTTAGCAGGGGCGGAAGCGGTGATCTCTCATTTGATTGTCCGTGAGTTTCAAATTCCTGCGGCTCATGCGCCCGCATTACAGCCTTTAGCTGTCGATCCTGACGTGTCCCCTCGTGCGGCGGCGGAAGAATTAGGTTATACTTTTCTCCCCTGTGTCTTGGTTGGGTTAAGTTATGCCCCGCAGTTTGTCACTACTCCATCTCCTGCCACTAATACTATTTGGTCTGAATCAGTAGATGCGGCGATCGTTCCCTATAGCGCCTGTGGTGGCAGTGCCATTTTGAGTTTGGCTAGTTCTCAGACCCAAATTATTGCTGTAACCAATAACTCAACCCAGCTTCAGGTAAATCCCGAACCTTTAGGCATTAAAGTGACTCAGGTTAATTCTTATTTAGAAGCTTTGGGCGTTCTCACCGCTCGTCGCGCGGGGGTTGATTTTCGCGCTTTAAATCCTTCCATATCCTCTCTTCGTTGCTTGTAAAACCAGTGGCAAATCCTAACAATCCCGAACTTGAACCTCTTAGTCGTAACCAGATCTTGATTTTTATGGGCATCACGGCAATTTTCTTGCTGGCGATCGCCAAAATTTGGCAAAGGCTAGGGGCAGTTCAACTACTATCCACCAGCTTTAGTACTCAAGCTCTGTTATGGAGTCTGGGGCTAGCAGGAGGGATAACTCTTACTAGCGGTATCATTTATCGCCTATGGCCAGCCTATCGCCGTAGTGCAGATGTTTATCTAGAGCTGGTGATTAAACCCTTAATGTGGGTAGATCTCATCTGGCTGGGACTATTACCAGGCTTAAGTGAGGAGCTTTTATTTCGAGGGGTCATGTTACCTGCTTTAGGGTTGAACTTGGCTGCGGTATTCATCTCTAGTATTTTGTTTGGGGTTTTACATCTTAGCGGTAACGGACAATGGCCTTATGTAGTTTGGGCAACTATTGTTGGTTTCGCTTTAGGATATTCTGCTTTGGTTACGGGTAACTTAGTCGTACCTGTAGTTGCTCATATTATTACTAATTTAGTTTCTGGCACGCTCTGGAAAGTGAATTATTGGCAGAAACAAAAAGCAAATTCGGAATTTAATGACAAGCCCTAAAGGTTAATTAACAGCAACTCAAGTTCTAAACCTCGTCTACTAGTCTATCAATTTTAAATTGAGGGGACTGGGGACTAGGGGACTGGGGGACTGAGGGACTAGGGGGACTAGGAAGGGAGAAAATTTAATCATGTGCCATTCCTCGAATCAATCTTGACGCTCTACTACTTAGAAAACCATAGTTTTTAAATCGTTGATGAAGTAAGCTGAAAGACAGAATAAATTGTTACTTGTTACTTGTTACTTCTCGAACAGTCATCTAAAAAACTCCTGATTTCAAACTGGATGCGGTTTAACTGTTCCTGCACGGCAGTCTCTTAGCCATAATTTAACTCCTTGACCAATGATACCGTTGGTAGTTTCTCTTGGTGGTGTTGGGGGCATATTTTTGGCTGAATTACCAAAGCGAGAAAACATCATCACTGTACGCCAGCCACTATCTGTCTGCGCCAAAAACAGCCAATGATAGGTTTGCAGATCAATGATTTTATTATCGATATACTGTCTTTCTAAAACTGTAAAAAAGACCTGTTTGGGGTCTTGATTATCTATTTGATTGTATTGGAGTCTCGGTAAGCCTAATGGTTCAAATTCCGCCTTACTGGCAGTAATAATATAGTTTTTGATTCCTGCTGCTTGATTAAGATCTTGAGTTCTTTGGATAACACGATTACTGTAAGCTGGAAGATCTTTTAATAGTAAAGTGGTCAATTCTTCAAGGTTTGCTGAACAAGTAAAATTATCTTTCTCGGAATTAGCGATCGCATTTGCCGTCAATTTTGCCGTCAGTTTTGAGGTCAATAATGTTTCTGAGGCATAAGCTTTCTGGGTTAGGAAAGATCCTTCCGCAACCAAAGCTAACCCCGCTATGGTCAGTAGACCTAAACGGCAAACTTGTAATAAATTATGCTTCACCACTAATTAATAGTCATTAATATTAAGAATATTTAGTTAAGAGTTATTCAACTAAGCGAATAAACTTTTTCTTGCCTACTTGTAGCACTTTTCCCGCTAATTGATCAGGGGAATTAAAAGCTAGGTTAACATCGGTTTGGCGATCGCCATCTAATCTAACTGCACCACCTTGTATCTGTCTTCTACCTTCCCCACTACTTTTGCACAGACCACTTGCACCTAAGATATAAAATATTTTGGCAGGAAACTCGACCTCAGATAGGGAATATTCAGCGATGTCTCCTCCTGTAGTATCACCCTGAAGTACAATTTGTTCAGCAGTTTGTTGTGCCTGTAGTGCGGCACCTCTACCATGAAACTGAGATGTAATTTCAATCCCTAATAATTTCTGAGCTTCTCGGGGATTTTCGGGTAAATCTGTTAAATCTAGATTAGTTAATAACTCAAAGTAGTCTTTCAGGGAACTATCAGCAGTTTTCTCCAGTTTAGAATACATTGATAAAGCATCTTCTTGTAAACCAACGTAATTGTTCAAAGACTTGGACATCTTTTGTACGCCATCTGTCCCCAGTAAAATCGGCAACAGCAAGCCAAACTGAGGCGTTTTATTAAAATGGCGTTGTAAATCTCGTCCGACGGCAATATTAAACTTTTGGTCTGTACCACCCAATTCCACATCAGCTTCGATTGCCACAGAATCATAACCCTGCATCAAGGGATATAAAAACTCATGGAGAAAAATTGGCTTTTCTTGACCATAGCGTTCGGCAAATCCTTCTTTGGCTAGCATTTGTCCGACAGTCATAGTTGCCAGTAATTCTTGAATCTGAGCTAAATCTAATTTACTTAACCATTCCGAGTTATAGCGGATTTCTAATCGTCCTGGGGTATCAAAATCCAGAATCGGTTTTAACTGCTCTAAATAGCTTTGGGCATTCGATTTAACTTGTTCTGGGGTTAACTGACGACGGACATCAGATTTGCCTGTGGGGTCGCCAATTTGGGCAGTAAAGTCGCCAATAATCACGACTGCGGTATGTCCTGCATCCTGAAAAGCGCGTAACTTACGAAAGGGGATACTATGACCCAAATGAATATCTGTCCCTGTAGGGTCAATCCCTAGTTTAACTCTTAAAGGGCGATCGCTTTGAGCAATGCGCTGGGCAAGATTTTCATCTTTATTATCTGAGTCTGGGCGATCTGGAAAGATTTCGCTTGTACCTCGATGCAGCCACTCTAAGTTTTTACTTGAATCCGAATCAGACATTCCCCGATCACCCGTTGCAAAACTAAACTTTAGTCAGATTACCATTTTAAGTTTAAACATAATCGCATCAATTATTCTCAAACTGTCCAATATTATCTTTTCAGATGATCCCAATTAGATGTAGCATAGCTCAAAGTATCTAACCCTGATTGATAAAAACGTTTTTATATATGGCATTCGCAGTTAATGAAACCAATTTTCAGCGAGAGGTGCTGGAAGCTTCTCAACCAGTATTGGTGCATTTTTGGACTCCTTGGTGTGGTTTGTGTCGACTAATTAACCCTACATTAAAAGTAATTCAAGAAGACCGCGATGAACCAATTAAATTGGTCTCAATTAACGCCGATGAAAATTTTAAACTAGCCAACTTCTATCGTCTGAGGAATTTACCGACAATTATGCTCTTCCATAATGGCAAGTTAATCAAGAAACTGGATAACTTTGACAGCAGAGATCGCCTTAAAGCAGCTTTAGAAGAATTGATGAGCAATAAGCAATATCTTGCTTCTTAATCTCGCTCACAATATGTTATTGTACTACATCTGCTTCTGGTAAATTCAGTGAAGTATCATCTTCCTTTGAAGACTTATGTTTAAGGTAGAGACTATAAGATAGTAAAGTATTGATAAAAACAACAATACCTATCATTTCTAAAAATTCTTCGATAGTAGTAGCCATGGCATGAACCATACTAGCTTTGCCGTAAAACTCTTGAGTAAAGGAACCTACTACTTCCATTCCCATGGTACCAAAGATATAAATAAAGCCTGATATGATAAACATTTTTCTGGTTTCTCGGGGTAAATGTTGCAAAAATCGACGATAGGTAAAAATAAATATTGCAACCAAAATACTAAAAACGATGACCCAGGAATCACTATATAAAATGTTATCCTTATCTAAGAGAAACCGCACCTGAAAACCCTCATGAATACTAATTGCTTCATCTAAAGCAAGATAGAAAAAAATAATACTCAACCATAACCAATGACGGTAGTATCTATCTTTAGGGCTTTTTTTGTTTAGACTAATAGAATAAATAATTACGCTACAAAACAACAAGATTAGAGAAGAATACAAAGCAGGAACATTTTTTTCTTCATTTAAATCAAATATATCTAGAAGTTCAGCACCATATTCAAAGTTTAAAACATATTCGCAAATATTACGTAACAACCCAAGTAAATTAATCACAAGAGTCGTGACAAATAAAAATCTAACAGTTTTTTTGGTTGGAATAGATAACATAAATCACCCTGGCAAGAAAAGAACAAAGTAACAGATATCTCCACTAATTATGTTAAAACCCTGATGATACTGTTCAAAACAGAGGTTTCTGAAGATATCGGCTAATCTAGTTAAACAATTCAAACACTTGTTGGCAAAATAATTTTAGTTGTTTTTCCGCATCTTGTGCTGGCTGGCACTGACCAACGCATCGCCAACTATCAATGGTAGAAAATTTCCAAGCCTGACCAATATGGCTGAAGCCACAGGTTTCAACTCCGATAAACTTTTCTGATTTTGACCCAGGATCTTTATAAAAACGTATTTGCACCAAAATGCTGTTACTTTGATATCGCCGACTCCAGCCAGGAAAGTGAAATCCAATATCAATGGAGTCGGGATCTACCAACTCAAGAGTATCGGGATCACTTTTCCAGGGTTTAAGATCAGCCTTAGCATCGGGAAATTGTCCTTTAAACAAAGTGACAACTGAGGCAATTTTGGTGGTAATATCTAAACCTCTAGCTCTCTCCGACGCATTCATGCTCAATCTCCTACTTAACTTGATCTTTATTTAAGCATCTGTTTAAACATCTATATAGTGCAAGAACAAATTAGTTTTGCTGTATCGATTGATAGATTTTGTTCAATTCTATGGGAAGTAGACCAAATATTGTCAACTTAAGCACTAAAATTATTTTAGCCATTGGGCAGGACTTTATGTTATACGAATATGGAACTTAAAATTGTTAAACTAGATCAAGCTGCAATTATTCCGAACTATGCCCATTCTGGAGATGCGGGATTAGATCTGTTTGCTATTAATGCGACTGAAATATTACCAGGGGAAACACAATTAATCAAAACTGGAATTGCGATCGCATTACCTCCTGGAATAGAGGCACAGATACGTCCTCGTAGTGGACTAGCTTTAAAACATGGGATTACTGTCTTAAATTCTCCTGGTACAATCGACGCGGGATATCGTGGGGAAATTGGCATTATTTTAATCAATCATGGGAAACAAGTATTTAAGATTACTCCAGGAATGAAAGTCGCCCAGATGGTTATTTGTTCTGTTATTCAGGCAAAGGTAACATTAGTTGAGGAATTGGATCTGACTACCAGGGGCAATGATGGCTTTGGCTCTACAGGATAG
>CALLPS010000351.1 GCA_938015355.1 uncultured Pleurocapsa sp. | reverse complement strand
CCTTCGGCTAATTCTAGGGTCAACTGACTACAGCGACGGGCATCAAGATCGACAATTGCCAGGAGCATTTCGGTTAGGATTTGCTGGGTACGGGGATCGAGACGACCAACCATGCCACAATCCAAAAGAGCTACGCGACCATCTTGGAGATAAAAAATATTCCCTGGATGAGGATCGGCATGAAAAAAGCCATCGATATAAACCTGTTTAAAGAAAGCGCCAAATAATACCGTAGTTAATTCCAGACGTTGAGTAGCTTCGTCTTGACCTGCTCTAACCTCAGGTAGAATAGCCTTCAAGATCGGAACTCCTTCCAACCATTCGATGGTCAATAGCTTCCTGCTGGTTAAATTGTTATATACCTGGGGGATAACTAACTTTTGGGAATCAAACCATTGGCTTTCTGACAAATTTTGCCGCAGTTGCTCCGTATATTCTGCCTCACTGGTAAAATCTAACTCTGCCACCAAGGCTCCACTAAATTCTTCTGCTAGCCCTACTATGTCAAAGGTTTTACCAAATTCAGTCCGAGAAACCAATTCTGCCAAACTTTTAATTAAAGAGATATCTTGAGCAACTACCTTGTCAATTCCTGGGCGCTGCACCTTTAGCGCCACTTTTTCCCCACTAATTAACACGGCGCGATACACTTGACCAATCGACCCAGCAGCGATCGCATTACGGTCAATATCACTAAATACAGCCTCTATAGGTTGAGCCAACTCCTCTTTAATCAGCATTTCTACTTGCTCCCAGGGGACAGGGGGCACATTTGCTTGAAGACCAGTTAAAGTTTCGACATAGCGACCAGATAACAGATCGGGACGAGTTGACAGTAATTGACCCAGCTTGACGTATACAGGCCCTAGTTCAATCAGGATGTTGCGTAAAACTTCAGGAGAAGGCAGTCGTGGCTCATCAGATTTGTCCCCTGTTAACAATCCCCGTGCATAATCCCAACCGTTGCGCAATACTACTTCAGCGATTTCTCTCTGACGAGAGGTGTTTTTGGTTAAAGCAAACATTTTTATACGCTCAATGTGAATTTGCGACTTCAAATTTAATAGTTCGTAGCTCTAAGCTTTTTGGATAAACTTTCTAACATTATCAGCGTCTATTTATTTATAACGCAGCAAAGCGATCGCTCGCTCTAATTAAAGCATCTTTGATACCAGGCTCGGACATGGAATGTCCCGCATTATCAATTACAATCAATTCTGCCTCCTGCCAAGTCTGATGTAGCTCCCAAGCCGTAATCATGGGACAAACGACATCATACCTACCTTGAACAATTACCCCTGGTAAATGGCGAATGCGATCGATATTGGCTAATAATTGATTTTCTCTGTCGAAAAAACCCTGATTGACAAAATAATGGCATTCAATCCGTGCAAATGCCTCGGCAAACTCTGGCTGTCCAAAGTATTGTTTACTAGCCGCAGAAGGTACTAACTTACTGGTACTAGCTTCCCAAACAGACCAAGCGCGGGCAGCTTCTAAGCGGACTTGGCGGTCTTTACTAGTTAATCTCCGATAGTATGCTGATACTAAATCATCTTGCTCTTCAGGGGGAATGGGCTTGAGATATTCTTGCCAAGCGTCAGGATAAATATGATTTGCTCCCTCCTGATAAAACCAGCGAATCTCTGAGGGACGCAACATGAAAATTCCCCGCAGAATTAAACCTTTGCAGCTATCGGGGTGGTTTTGACTATAGGCTAAGGCTAAAGTACTACCCCAACTACCACCAAAGACGACCCACTGAGTAACCTTAAGGTGTTCTCTGAGCTGTTCAATATCCCGAACAAGATCCCAAGTAGTATTTTCTTGTAACTCGGCATAAGGAGTACTCTGCCCACAGCCTCGCTGGTCAAAAATTATAATCCGCCACAACTGAGGATCAAAGTATTGTCGATACCGAGGAGTTATGCCCCCTCCTGGCCCTCCATGGAGAAAGATAACTGGTTTTCCCTCAGGATTACCTGATTCTTCGTAGTGAATCGTGTGCAGGTCAGAAACTTTTAACTTTCCCTGATGATAAGGTTCAATCGCTGGATACAAGTCTCTCATTTGGCGTTGGTTATTTAATTGATGAACCGATAGTTCTTGGTTTTTAGTTCTTAGTTCTTAGTTCTTAGTTTTTTCAGGCGAAAGCAAGCTGAGAGATCAATTTAATTTTGTACTGCTAGCTGTTCGACTTTCTCGGTAATGTTTTGAATTTCTGCCTTGATAGTTGCTGATTCTTGACTAATAGATTCAGCAGTAGCAATTTTAGTAGCTAACTCTTCCTGTTTAGGGCGAATTACATCGGCAAACTGTTGTAAACACTTGTTGAGTTCTTCTGTTAGAGCATCTTTCAAGGTTTTGGTATAGTTTTCTTGAAGGCTGCGATAAGTTTGCTCTAATTCTTCTTTTACTTTCCTCCGTCTTCTGGGTAAGGCATCAAAACTCATTAATCCAAACAAACCCGCAATTAAAAAAGCGGTGGCATCTGCGGATAAGGTACTAAATAGCATCTGCCCGCCAAAACCAGTAGCCGCCGCTGTAATTCCTAATCGCCAAAAGCTATCCAGCCCTTCTTCCGCTGCGGTCTTAATTGTGAGGGCAAACTCATCACTCTTTAACAGATCTGTATTAATCGGCGGCAAAGTTAGTCCAGACTCAGCTACGGTAATAGCAGTGGATAGATCTTCTTTAGCTTCCCTAACGATGCGCTCACGATATTTGAGAAAAGTGGAGATTGCTTCTTGGAATATTTCTTGCAGATTTTTGTCTAACTGGATTTCTTTAATAGTTTTGGCGAGTTTGGCTTCGAGGAAATCATCTTCTTGAGTAACTCGCCGTTTGAGTACTGTGAGTAAACTGATATTGTTATCAATTAACTCTTCTGTCTCTTGAATTAATTTCGTAAACAAGTCCTCGATATTATCGCGGAAGATGCTAAATAAAAGATTATATTCTTCTAGCCGTTCTTCAATTCTACGAGAAGTGCGATCGAAGATAACTTTGTCCGACTGTAATTTAGCGGTGATGGATTCATTCTGTTTCTCCAACTGTTCTAAATAAACCAGTAAGGAGTTTTGGGGCCCTCGCAACTTCAGTTTGACTTTTTCCCCTTCTGCTAAAAATGCCACTAAAAAGCTCTTTAGTTCATCAATTCCCAGCCCCGTCTTTGCCGAAATATTAAACACAGGGGGCATTTCTGCCAGTATTTTACCTAATCCTTCGCCGACATATTCACGAATTTGCTGGGCTTCATTTTCCTCCACCAAATCCGTCTTGTTAATGGCAACAATAATTTTACGAGCCCAGGTTTGATCGACTAGGGTTAAAAAATCTTGTTCAGATTTACTCAGAGGACGTTCAACCGAAGTGACAAACAAGATAATATCTGCCTGTTGAAGATAATTTTCCGTAAGTTCTTGGTGTTGTTCGATAATCGAGTTAGTCCCTGGACTATCGATAAATGCTAATCCACCAAACCCTTCTGGATTATAAGAATTGATTTCTTGAGTTGTGGGTAAAAATCCGACCCGAGCAATCTCTTGATTATTAAGCTGGTTGAGTAAACTAGACTTCCCCGCATTAAACTCACCACAGATAAAAATAGAAAAAGGGTTAGCTAATTGCTGCTTCAAAACTTCTACATTGGGATGGAAGTCGGGAAAAAGTACCTGTGCCTCCACAAAAAGAGTTTCAACTTTTTGAATGGTTTCAAGGCTGTGATCGAAAAGTTGTTGTTGTTCTCCTGAAAGAGTTAGAGGCATATATTCTCTTCCTTAAATCTCAAATTAGGTGTTTATGATAGCTTTATATTCAACTAAACGGCTAATGACTAACGGTTTATTCGCTCTTTCGCTAC
>CALLPS010000350.1 GCA_938015355.1 uncultured Pleurocapsa sp. | reverse complement strand
TGGTTTACTTGGTTTCCTCAATTATTTTCTGACTCTCCAATCATCGTTACTTGTCATCAGCTAGACTGCCGCAAAAGTAAATGGCATAAAGCTTTTCACTGGCTATTGCCTCGGCTAGAAAAAGTAGCAGTAGATAACGCTGACGAGATTATTGTGACTTCCAAAGCTTTGACCAAATATTTTTACCAAAAGTATGGTGTTCGCCCTAAGTATATTGCGACTGCACCAGGAAACTATGGCTCGTCCCATCATAACTATAGTTATCGTCAGGCTTTTGGCATAGACAATAAAAAGTACCTGCTTTATCTCGGCAAATTTGAACCTGACAAAAGATTAGATCTTTTAATTAAAGCTTTTCAAAAATTACAGCCTAAGAATTGGCGGCTGGTTTTGGCTGGAGAAATTGGCTATGCTCCAGAACATGTAAGTACTTTACTTTCCATGGCAGAAGGACAAGACAACATCATTTTTATCGGCGAAATTAGAGGAAATTCCTTAGCTGAAATAGTACGGGGTGCCAATATTTTTATTGAGCCATCAGCGGGAACAGATTTAGAATTATCCCTGAATATGCTGGAGGCAATGCGAGAAGGCATTCCCATCCTCGCTAGTGACAATATTATACATCGTAGGTTACTCAGTAGCGATCGCGGCATATTATTTAAATCAGGACAGCTAGATTCTTTACTCACACAACTGGCATATGTTATATCTAAACCCGATTTATTACAGACTATGGCAAAAAAAGCGCAGACATACATTGCCATAAATCATAACTGGGACAGAGTAACCTATAAAAATTTATTTCTATATCTGCAACTAACGGCAAAAATACCTCTTCAATCAGTAAAACATCGTACTTTGGACAATTAGCTTTGACCATTAGCAATACTGCCCAGTCTTAATGCTCTTTATTTACAGCTATTTACTGCAAGTATGTCTTTAAAATTACCGAAGGTTTCGATAATTGTTTCGGCTTACCAGGGAGTCAGATATCTGCCCGCGACGATCAATAGTATTCTCCAACAGACTTATACTAATTTTGAAGTTTTAATTTTTAATGATGATTACAACCAAACTGGGAGATGGTTTAAAGGGCGGCAGGATTCGCGGTTAAAATTTATTTTTCAAGAGAATTTAGGGATTTCTCAGACTTTTAATCAAGGTATTCTAGAAGCTCAAGGCAAGTACCTCTCCTTGATTAATGTTGGGGATTTATGGCATCCCCATAAGCTACAGAAGCAGGTTTTTTCCCTAGATTACGACTCTGAGGTGGGATTAGTTTACTCTTGGCTAATGTTAATCGATCATCACGGCAAATCCACAGGAAAGATTGTTAAACCTCATCCTGAAAGAATGAATTCCCAGATTGGGGTAGGAAATCAAGTCTGCTTATCCTCAGTAATGGTGCGTCGTCGTTGTTTCGATAGCATTGGCTTGTTCGATCATCAGCTAAAGGCAATTCCTGCCTGGGATTTATGGTTAAGACTTAGCCAACGTCATCAGTTGCAGAAAATTCCTGAACCTTTGGTTTACTGGCGCCAACGTCAATCTAGTCTCGTTGAAAATTTGCTGATAGTAGAGACAGATTTGCAGACAACTATTGAAAAAGCATATCTAGATGCTGCTCCAGAATTATTTCCTCTCAAATGTCGCAGCTATGCTTGCGCCAGTCTCTTTCTGGCGAACAATGTTCTCCATCATCATGATCCAGATCCCGCAATTGCCGATAACTATTGCTATCAAGCCCTGCAACATTATCCCTTAATCGGCTTTTCTGCTGAGTTTATCAAAGTGCGTTTGGCGGTTATCACTTTATCTTGCCTTAAAAGCGATCGCTTTTGTCGTTTGTTGTTATTAATCGAGGAGACAGAGGTTGTGCTCAGAAGCACTATCCACAAGATTAAAGAATATAGCCGTAGTGTCTGGGACTGGATGCTGGAGGAAGAAGACCTGATCATTTTCTGGAAAAACAGCAAGGTTGAAAGACAAGGAAAAGATTACTGATTGTCTCGATACGCTTTTCTCGATGCACGGTTAAACCGCATCAACAGCTTGTCTATTAATCGAACTTATTACTTATTACTTACTACTTATTACTTGAGTAAGAGAGAATTTATCGTGCATAAAATTACTATTCTTCATTCCCGTGCTGGGGTCAACTGGGGAGAAAATTCCGCTACCTTCTCCGTCGACTTGGCACGTTATTTAGACAATTATTTTGAAGTAGAACTGTTAAGTGGTGCAGAATGTGGCTCTTTTAGCCGCCCCATTAAATCCCTCCCTCTCAGCAAAGTGGGTAGTTTAACTCGTTTTTTTCCATGCCTGTCATATCTTTTGCAACATCCTCCTGATTTACTTTTGCCTCAAGATGGTTATAGCAGCTTATTGATCGCTAGTTGTATCCGAGCAATTAAGGGAACACCGATTCTGTTTACCGAACATCATGGTCTGTTAAATCAAGGCAAATATTTGAGGCGCAATTTAGGGTTACAACCTGATCGCTTGATTGCCTTAAATCCTATGGTAGCTGACTATGCGATTCGTCAGGCACCCAATCAATTAATTACGACTATTCCTTATGGTATTAACCCAACAGAGTTTTGTCCTGAAGGCAAAGCAATAGTGAATAACTTATCTCAACCATGTATTGTAGCTGTTTCTTCGTTAAATCGCGATCGCAATCAGAGACTTGAGTTGACGATTCAGGCGGTTTCTCGTCTCAAGAAAGCTAGTCTATTGATTTGTGGTGACGGTACTGAAAAAAACTACTTTCAGCAATTGGGCGATCGCCTTTTAGGAGCAAAACGATTTAAAATTAAAACTTTTGCCTATGCTCAAATGCCCCAGGTTTATCGCAGTGCTAATGTTTTTACCTGTGCCGCAACTCAAGAACATAGTGGACTCAAATATATTGAAGCAATGGCCTGTGGTTTGCCTGTGGTTGCTACCGATGATGTTGTTCGTCGTTACTTAATTGGTCATGGCGGTATTACTTGTGATGTTACTAATCTCGATTGCTATGCCAAATCCTTAGAAGAAATGCTGGAAAAACATTGGTACTTGCAACAGCCACGACAAAATGCCCTGAGATTTAGCTGGCATGGTATCGCTCTACTATATTACAGAGCAATTCTTAAGACTATTGCTGAGTCAAATAATAATTTTGCTGCTCTCAATGCTCATCATTCCGTAAAATAGCCAGGGGATACCTTTTTTTGCTAATTAACCCTCGCAATCCTAATAAAAAGCGCTAGGTCGACACCAAGTCCGAACTAACGCTTTTCATAGATATTAGCTTTTTATTATATTTAAGGTCTTTATATATGCTGACCTCATTTCGTCTTGTTCTTATAATCTCAGATTTTTTTTAAACATCTTTATTTCGTAATGTTTTCTTTATATTTCCCTTAATCAAGAGTTATTACTTTTTGTTGCGATGCTTGAGTCTGTGCCCAAAGATACTCCTAATAACTGAGATAACCAGATTTCAAAGTCTCGAATTGGATGAGACCGCACCGCAACGAGAGGATCTACCATTGGCTCGACCAAAATCGTAAACATTCCCGCACGGTTACCCGCAAGAACGTCGGTAAATAAGCGATCGCCGACCATGGCGATCTGTTCCGCAGGCAAATTCATCGCTGTTGCCGCCTCTTTTAATTTACGGCGAGAGGGTTTTTTGGCAGCAGAAATGAAGGGTAAATCAACAGAATTAGCAATATTACCAATGCGAGAGTAGCTAATGTTATTGCTTACTAGCCAAATAGGAATATCGACTCTAATCTCTTTGATCCACTGCTGGAGTTCGGCAGAAGTGTCCTTTGTGCGAAAAGGGACTAAAGTTTCATCTACATCTAGAATCAACCCAGAAATTTTATGGTTTCTAAGTACCTGGGGTGTCAAATCAAAGATGGTACTTCCTAGAATTAAATTTGGCTGTAGTAAGCTGATCATAGACATGGTATAAAAATAGACGATAACAAATTATCCTGCGACAAGAGATAATCCTAGGGATTGAATTAGTAACCCTGCCGCATTGTAGAATAAATTGAACTAATGTACATGAGAAAATAGCACAAGTGCGGCTAGATATACGTCTTTAATCAGTTAAGTTCTGTGTACTGAAAATAAACAATTCCTAAAGAAAAGATATATTGTTAAAATTAGTAAAGAAACTGAACATTAAAATAATCTATAAGAACTATGGGTCGTATTGGAGTTTTGCTACTCAACCTAGGCGGGCCCGATAACATCGAAGATGTCCGTCCCTTTCTGTACAATTTGTTTTCTGATCCTGAGATCATTAGATTACCAGTTAAGGCATTGCAGAAGCCTTTAGCTTGGTTAATTTCTACATTGAGAGCTAAAACATCTCAGGAAAACTATTTGGAGATTGGTGGGGGCTCTCCTTTACGTGAGATAACAGAAGCTCAGGCAGATGCCTTAGAAAACAAGCTGAGGGAGATGGGGCAAGATGCCAAAATTTACATTGGCATGCGTTATTGGCATCCCTTTACGGAAGAAGCGATCGCCCAAATCAAGAATGATGGTATCAAAGAAGTAGTAATATTACCCCTTTATCCTCAATTTTCTATTAGTACAAGTGGATCGAGTTTTCGTGTCTTAGAAGAAATGTGGTCAACAGACTCTGCATTAGAAGACGTAGACTATACATTGGTACCTTCTTGGTATGAAAATCCTGGCTATCTGCAATCTATGGCAAATCTGATTGGTCAGGAACTAGATAAATTTCCTAATCCAAATCAAGCCCATGTATTTTTTAGTGCTCACGGTGTCCCTGTCAGTTATGTGGAGGAAGCAGGAGATCCTTATCAGGAGCAAATTGAAGAATGCACTCGCTTAATCATGGAAACTCTTGGTCGCACCAACCATTATACTTTGGCATATCAGAGTAAAGTAGGGCCTGTCGAGTGGCTTCAGCCTTATACAGATGATGCTCTGAGAGAGTTAGGAGAAAAAGGAATTAAAGATTTAGCAGTAGTGCCCATTAGCTTTGTTTCAGAACATATCGAAACTCTACAGGAAATTGACATCGAGTATCGTGAAGTAGCCGAAGAAGCAGGAGTTGAAAATTTTCATCGTGTTCCTGCACTCAATGTTGATCCTGGCTTCATTAACTCTCTAGCGAAGATAGTAGTTGACTCCTTAGATGCTAATCCTTGTTCTTTCGGCGATGTAACTCATCCGAAAAAGAACATGAAAATGTATCCCCAAGAAAAATGGCAATGGGGTTTAACTAATGCTGCGGAAGTTTGGAATGGTCGTTTAGCTATGTTGGGTTTTATTGGCTTATTAGTAGAGTTACTGAGTGGTAGTGGTCCTCTACATATGGTTGGTATTCTTTAAATATCCTGGTTTTAATGAGCTTATCGTTAAACCTATTTAATTTTGCTGGAATTTTGCTAGGCATCGAGTTGAGTTCTCAATGTTGAGTTAAATAGTTGAAACTCAAAATAGAAAAGATTCATTACCGTTGTTGATAATGAATCTTTTTTAGTGCTTAATATTTTATTTTCTGTATCAGACTAGAGAAAGAGCTTTTATACAGTCGCTAATTCAGGCTGAGGACGCTTACTGTTGCGGATACCTTCAATCGCTTCAGCATAGTCAGGAGCTTTAAATACCGCAGAACCAGCAACAATTGCATTCGCACCAGCTTCTAAAACCTGCCAAGTATTATTGGGTTTGAGTCCACCATCAACTTCAATCCAGGGATCTAATCCTCTTTCATCACACATTTTGCGTAGACTGGCTACTTTATCTACCATTTCTGGAATAAAGCTTTGACCACCAAAACCAGGATTAACACTCATGATCAAGATTAGATCACAAAGAGGAAGTACATGTTCAATTAATGAAAGAGGTGTACCAGGATTTAACACTACCCCAGCCTGTTTACCCAATTCACGAATCTGACCCAAAGTACGATGTAAATGGGGAGAAGCATTGTGCTCGGCATGAACAGAAATGATATCCGCACCAGCATTAGCAAATTCTTCTACATATTTTTCTGGCTCAACGATCATTAAATGAACATCTAAAGGTTTAGTTGTATGGGGGCGAACTGCCTTAACAATCATGGGTCCAATAGTGATGTTGGGTACAAATCTACCATCCATAACATCAATATGAATCCAATCTGCTCC
>CALLPS010000349.1 GCA_938015355.1 uncultured Pleurocapsa sp. | reverse complement strand
CCTACTATTAAGAAAGTTTACAAAAAAAATATTGACAAAAAAACAGTTGTCAGCCAACTTGCAAAATCGACTAACAACTAACTAATAACAAAAAAATAACCTAAGTAAACTAAGTTCGGATGGGAGCTGAAACCCTTATTTTCTCAGAGCTTTAAAAACACTATTTTCTCGTTTGATTTCTTGGTGAAACTTACTAAAAAACAAATCAAAAGCTTAGAGCTTAGAGCTTAGAGCTATCCTAACCAGTTAATTGTCTTAACCCGAACTGAGGTTAAGTATTTATTTCGGCAAAGAAAGCAAAAAGTGGAACTTAATAATGATTTCCCACCTTGCGATGATGGACTGCGGTTAAACCATCGGGATTGGAAACTCGACCTAAATCTACTTGGCTATAGACAATCCAGTGATCATTACATTCCATACGACTAGACACTTCACATTCCAGATAAGCTAAAGCATCCGTCAAGATTGGGGAACCATTCACCGCAGTTTGACTCTTAACTCCTGCAAAACGGTCTGCACCAGGTTTAAATCGCTTAAGAAAATGTCTCATTAATGCCTGATACTTTCCTTCTTCGAGAATGTTTAGGACAAAGCGATCGCCGACCTGCATTAAAGATTCAATAGCTCGATCCTTTGCCACAGCAATAGTTAATCCAGGTGGCTCAAAACTAGCCTGGGAGACCCAAGAAGCTAACATGGCGCTACTAACATCTCCTTTGGTGGCAGTAATAATATATAGTCCCCCACTCAAACGACCGATCGCTTTATCGAGATCACTATCCAGAGATTTCATTTTCTTGACTAGATCCTTACGGGTGAGGAGTTGCCCTAAATCAGTACCTGACTCTTCACATATCTGGTAATCAGCTTCAGTGGGAATATCTTTAATCTTGATCGCAGGGAAGCCTGGCTTCAAACCTGCTTCACGGAATTTAGTTAGTAGAGGGTCGAGGGGTTCATCATCATCGCCGTAGGATTCAAATACCCCAATTATCTGTTTCGCTTTCGATGCCGCCAATACTGTCCCGAGATTTGCCGCAATATCCTCTTGATTTTTTCCCTGTGATGGTGGCATGCCGACGACTATACCCACAGAACGATTAACGATCTCGTGAACTTCCGTATTATCAGCCGATCGCAAATCGACCATTTCCACTTCAACTTCAGTCTTAGTAATACCTTTGGCAATTGCTTGGGAAAGGCGATCACTATAACCATAGTCAGAGACATAAAATACAGCCACGCTCTTTTCCGCCTTAGTTTGAGCTTTACTCCAGTTACGATAGCGATCGAGTAACTCGGTCAGGTTATGACGCAATAAAGGGCCATGTCCGTTAGCGACAAGCTTAATTTCGCCTAATTTATCCATCCGTTTCATAGCGGAAAGTACCGAACGAGCATTAGGGCCCATCAGACAGTCATAATAGAAGCGGTAATCTGGTTCAATTGCTTTCAAGTCTTCATCATAGGTAGCATTGCTACAGTAGTGCAGACCAAAGGCATCACAGGTAAACAAAATACCTGACTGATGGTCGTAACTAAAGATAGTATCTGGCCAATGTAAATTAGGGGCATTAACAAACTCAATTACATGACCCTGACCAAGATCAATAGTCTCACCATTTTTAATAATTTGTTGTTTAAAAGGCTCGTGAACCAAATCTTCTAAAAACTTAATTGCCATTTTGGCGGCAACTATGGTTGCTTGGGGCGCAAGTTCCAAAAAGTCTTTGACCAGCCCACTATGATCGGGTTCAGTATGGCTAATAATTAGATAATCAATCTCTTTGGGATCAATTAGTCCTTGCAAAGCATCTAAGTATAGTTGACGAAACTTAGCATGGGACGTGTCTACCAGGGCTATTTTATCGCCACGAATTAAATAAGAATTATAAGTGGTGCCATTTTGCAGACCAAACTCAATATCAAAGCGATCGCGATCCCAATCTAGGGAACGAATTACTGTGGTGTCAGTGCTGATTTCGGCAGTTTGAATACTTAACCTTGGTTGGGTTTTAATTGGTGTTGCGACCATCTCCCCTCTTTTAACTTTTATTAATTTTTTTTTACTTATCTTTATTGTGACACGACTTTTAAATCTGGGATAAATGCTTATTTTATGGGAGTATTCGGTTTTGGTTATGGGATTGAGCCTCGGAGATTGGGGATGAGGACTTACCGATTTGTTAAAATTTTGGAGAAATAACGTAGTTTGGCTCTAATTTCGTCTTAATCTAATAGTTGATAACCCACTTCACCTTTCTCCTCATGAGTCAATCGATTATTGAGCTAGTAGATAATCTACCTACGGATAACATTACAGTCAAAGTACTAAAGACAATAAATACTTTTACTCCTGGTAAATGGGAAAATTTAGTCGGCTTCGATAATACAATTACGGCAGTTTCAGGGGCAACAACTGCTCAAGATATAGCAAAAATTCGCGATCGCGCTTTAGCCCTGTATGATGACAAAAAGCAGGGTTATCAAACCGCTATCTGGCTATATCAAACCGTAGATAATATGGATAAGGCGATCGCTGCTGCGGCAATTGCTGATAAAATTGGTGATACTTTTCGCTTCATTCCTTTTCTGGACAAGATTACACCGAAGGCTGATTCAATTCAAAGCGTAGACTTGAGGATTAAACTAGTTACCGAATTAATTGTCTTTAGTAAACTCAATGGCTTAAGTCTTAATCCCATTCAGTTTGTGGGGGCGCTTAAAGAAAACTATCAAAACGAAGCTCTTCTTCGCATGGCATCTTTAATTTGTATTGATGGTATTTTGCCCTTGGGAGTCAATTTCGTTAACAAGGTCAAACAAGACTTAGAACAAAGAGATAATCTTCAGGCAAATCCTGCCTATGAGGTGGTAGGAGATTTAATTCCTGGAGATAACAAGGAAGAATTCATTGATCAAAGCTTTAATACCGCGGGAGATTGGATGGATAGCTTTAGCAACAAACTGGGAGTTACCCCCGAAATTCTATCGACAAAACTCGGAGGATTTATTGAACTAGCCGACGGAAAACTGGATTATCTGGCTGCATTTTTAGATGGTTCAACCAACTTCTTTGAGCATACGGGAATCCAAACCGTTGCTCGTAGGCTAGTTATGGAAGCAGCCAAAAGTGTTTAATTGAGAGACT
>CALLPS010000348.1 GCA_938015355.1 uncultured Pleurocapsa sp. | reverse complement strand
CTTAAAGGGCGATCAATGGCAGCCACATCAATATCCCCAGAGATTAATAGATCAATTCCTAGTTTGTTGCCATCAGTATAGGTAGTTATTGCCGTTCTCGGAAATTTCTGAAGAAAGCCTTTTCTTAATGCTTGATTAATTTGGTTCATTTTGCTCGAACCATTAATAATTACGGCAGTCCCTTCTGGAACAATAACTGGCATAACAAAAACTTCCTGATCCTCAATGCTAGCCTCTGCCGATGATTTCGATGATGGAGAATCTAACTGAGTTTTGGAACCCGAATTATTTAAGTTATTGGCGCTGACCTCATTTTCCGAGCTTAATCTAGTTGTGTTGATTTTAGTGAACAAAAAAAAGCCCACTCCAACAATAAATGCTGTCGAGATCAAAGCCAAGATCAGGGGTAATATATCACTTTTTTTTAGCATAGGGGAAAACATAAAATTGTCATAAAGATAGTTACGATAAGATCTGAAACCATCAACTAATTGAAAGCCAGTTTAGCTCAACATCTAAAATAAAATATAGTAAAATCGACTATAAATTTGCTATGTCCGCATTGAATGCTATTTAACCATATCTGTTAAGATGCGTCCTCTCGAATTTAATAGTTAATGAACATCTGACATTTAGTTAGCCGACTTTTTTGCTCACAGATGACTTTCGATGCCCACAGCAACAGGCAAAAAATCTCCAGAGAATCACCGTAATCAACTAAAAATTCCAGTTGGCTACCCAGAGAACAGAAAAAATGTGTTTAGGAGGAATTATTGTGTTGTAAACTAGGCTGGCGACTAAAATTCCTGTATGTTTCTTGGTTTGAGTCGCTAAGATGCAGTTAACTAGTTAACTTAGTCACAGATTGCTTCGCCGTAAAAGCAGTCAGATCCCTTGATGGTACAAGGCATAAGGGAATTCTACCCCATAACGGCGAGCACCCACGGCGCAATCGTACTTGTCCTCAACACAATTGAGGATAAACGTTTTGAGCCTTTGTACTTTGACGGTTGGTCAATCCCAGTAAATCGAGAGCAGAAAAGCAATGTCATCGCCAAATAATCCGCGTCGGACAAAGATTGTTGCCACAGTAGGACCAGCTACACTCCAGCCTGATATTCTACGCCAATTAATTAAGGCTGGAGCAACTACCTTAAGGATCAATTTTTCCCACGGTACTCAACAAGACCATCAGAAGGCGATTCGCTTAATTAGACAAACTGCTTTTGAGTTAGATCAGCCAGTAGGTATTCTCCAGGATTTGCAGGGACCTAAAATTCGCTTGGGTAAATTCGCTGAAGGAAAAATTAATCTTAAAAAGGGTGATTCTTACATTCTTACCAGTCGTCAAGTTGAATGTAATCAAGAAATTGGCTACATCAGCTACAGTAAACTGGCTCAAGAAGTGCCTGAAAATGCCACCATTTTGCTAGATGATGGCAAAGTGGAAATGAAAGTACAGAGAATCGATAAGGCGAATCAAGATCTTCATTGTCAGGTAGTGGTTGGAGGTCCTCTTTCGAGTAATAAGGGTGTTAACTTTCCTGGTATTTGTCTCTCGGTAAAAGCTCTCACCCAAAAAGATCGAGAAGATCTGGTGTTTGGCTTAGATCAAGGTGTAGACTGGATTGCCCTAAGTTTTGTCCGCAACCCCCAAGATATTTTAGAAATCAAAGATCTCATCTCCAGTGCGGGGAAATCGATTCCCGTAATTGCCAAGATCGAAAAGCACGAAGCAATCGAACAGATGGATGCGATTCTCTCTCTCTGCGATGGTGTGATGGTAGCCAGAGGAGATCTTGGGGTGGAATTACCTGCCGAAGACGTGCCAATTTTGCAAAAACGTCTCATTATTACGGCAAATAGATTAGGCATTCCCATTATTACTGCCACCCAAATGTTGGATAGTATGGTAAATAATCCTCGACCAACTCGTGCTGAAGTATCCGATGTGGCAAATGCGATCTTAGATGGTACCGATGCTGTAATGTTATCGAATGAAACTGCGGTGGGTAATTACCCTGTTGAGGCAGTGGAAACCATGGCAACAATTGCCCGTCGCATTGAACAAGAGCAGCAAACTAACAACCTCAAACGAACAAAGCGCTCCATTACTCACGCTATTTCTGCTGCGGTAGGTCAAATTGCTTCTCAGCTTGATGCAGCGGCAATCATGACTTTAACCAAGACTGGTGCCACAGCACGTAATGTTTCTAAGTTTAGACCCAAAACACCAATTCTGGCGATTACGCCCCATGTTTATGTATCCCGAAGACTACAGCTAGTATGGGGAGTAAAACCGCTACTGGTTTTAGATCTTTCTTCTGCAACCCAAACTTTCCAAGCGGCAATTAATGTGGCACAAGAAAAAAATTTACTAGATGCTGGAGATTTGGTAGTAATGACAGCAGGAACACTTCAAGGTGTTGCAGGATCTACTGATCTCATTAAAGTGGAGTTGGTTAAAGCTGTTTTGGGGGAAGGTTCGGGAATTGGTCAAGGTGCCATTAGTGGTCGAGCACGAGTAGCTAATAATGCCAAGGATATTAACGATTTCAACCCTGGTGAAATTCTCGTTACACCCTCAACCAATGCGCAGTTTGTCGATATTATCCGTCAGGCATCAGGAATTATTACCGAAGAAGATAATCTTACTAGCCATGCGGCAGTAATTGGTTTACGTCTCGGGATTCCAGTAATCGTTGGTTTTAAAGATGCTACAGAAGTAATTCGAGAAGGGGCGATTTTGACCCTAGATGCCAAGCGAGGCATAGTTTATTCTGGCACCTTAAGTAAGCGCTAAAAACAGTCAACAGGCAACAGGCAACAGACAACAAAAATTTGATTAACCTAAACTAAATGATATTCCATGGCATAGCGAATCAGTTCAATACGATTGTTGCGTTCTGATTTACGTAATAAACTGCTGACGTATTTTTCGATCGTACGATGAGATAAATGCAATCTTTGCCCAATTTCTATATTAGAATGACCTTCCATTAGAAGCTTTAACACTTCTTCTTCTCGTTTAGTTAACTCCAACTTATTCTGTAATTCTTGGGGATTCAAGTTATCTGATGTGTCAGAAAGTTTTTTAGAATCTGGTGGGATAATAGTTGCTGATTCTGGATGATCATTTTGGGAAAATCTAAGTTCGGAATGAATTATTTGCGATCGCTCTAAAAGATTACGCATGATCGCTCCGAGTTCTTCCATTTGAAAAGGTTTGGGCAAATACATATCACAACCAGCCTGATATCCGAGAATACGCTCGGTGGTTGCTCCACGCTCGCTTAACAAGATCACTGGCAATAGACGATACTGGGGCAGTTTACGAATATTTTTGATTAATTCATAGCCATTCTTCTGGGGCATTTTGATATCGGAAATTAGCAGGTGAGGATGATATCTTTCCACCATTGATAAAGCTTGTTCTCCATTTTCTGCTGCAATAACTGAATATCCATTTAGTTCTAAATAATCGGTGACAGATAAGCGAATGGCTGGGTCATCTTCAGCAACCAAAATTAATAAAGGCATGAGATCAAAGCATATTCCTGCGCCTACTTAATTTTATTTTATCTCTTATTCCGCTACATATTAATATTTTCTTTATATTTAGGGAATAAAACCTAGTATCGTTTGGGGATTTTTTCGGCAAACGTGCGATCGCTCTATCGTCACCAACACAAATGCTTTAATGGCTTCTTAAGCTTCATGGCTACTGTTTTATTGTTGAATGAGTTTAGTATATGATAGAAACCAGCTTATAGCTTATCGTTTGGTAATGGGTCTAAAACCCCGTCGTTTGCGACGATAGTGTTTACATTTTTGAAGTAATATCTTCATATAGCAAAGCCTTTGTTCGTTGTATAATTAATTTGGTCATTGACCCACCAGTGTTTGCAGTCGATATACAATCTCCGTGAAGATTTGAAACCGAGCCTGAATC
>CALLPS010000347.1 GCA_938015355.1 uncultured Pleurocapsa sp. | reverse complement strand
TGAGGGATAAATTTAATAGGACCCGTCAAAGATAAGTTACAGAAAGCCAACTTAACAAAATTCTTTACTCTTCCTGTATTCAATGCTAATTGTTGATCATTCTCATAAGTGATTTGAATCTTGATCAATCGAGGAATATACTTTCCTGCACCTAAAACAATTCCTGCTTGATTCCTCGCCTTTTTGGTACCTGTGATAAAACGTAAGTTCCAACAGCCGATTAAATTAGATAAAGAACGATCTATTTTTTCTTTTTTCGACTGCTTTTCTGACTCAAGTAAAACTTTAACAACTTCAGCAGTCTCTGGTAATTCTGACTTACTAGTTTTCTGATTAGCTGCTTTTTCTGGCCATGATATGTTAGCTAACATAAATAAGAATTTAATTATTAATTAATTTTACTAAAAATCAAATATATCTTGAATAAGAAATTATTTTTTTTATTATTTAAATGCTATTTTAAACATACTCTAAATAATACTAAATTTGATTGCTAAAGTATCAATACTGTTCGGTTAGTCTCTCAAGTTATTTTATTCGCCCCCTAAATCCCCCAATTCTGGGGGACTTTTAGTTCTCCTTCTCCCCCAAATTTGGGGGTCGGGGGGCTTAACCGAACGGTATTGCGATCGCACTTAGAATAAAAAGCGATCGCCTTACATTCAATGCGATCGCATTCTTCAAAACTAAGACTGAGTTAAAAAGCCTGAAGATTCTATGATTTTGTTAACAACAATAGTTTTCTATCTACTGATTTTTGTTTCTCTTACAGACTAGCGAAATTTTTGTTAATTGTCTTGCACTGTAACGAGTAAACTTTAGATGCTAGACAATGTATGAAAGCTCTTCGTCTATCGTCGAGAACTTCCTTCGGAAACGTGTGAAATAAATCATGAATGGGATCTTCATTTTTAGGATTGATATTGTTTGCAGATTCCTTACCTTCAATATATTTATTCAAGGCTTCTGAACTTTTCAAGTCACTGATATTGATGGATTCATCATTAGAGTACATTTCAGTCCAATTGTTACCAGAAATTATTGTTTGATATTTCCTGAAATTTTCTCTCAACTTATTCTCTAGCATTCCTTCATGTACCATATGGGCAAGATGCACGTAAATATTTTTCATGTCAGGAATATCGGGGTTATCACCAGAGAGTCTATGCTCATTACTCACTTTTTTCCCAGATTGAGTTCCAACCAAGCGATCAACAAAGCTCTCATAGTTAGTATCAAAAAGTTCCCAAAACTGGCTGTCTTTAGTCTTAGCAACAAAATGTATTTCTATGTTTCTTGGATCGTGACTTAAGTTATTTATAACTTCAACATTTTCTTTGATTATAGATTCTGAGAATCCGACATTTTTGTCTACTGGATCAAGCAATACAATTCTTTTCAGTTTATCTGTCAAAGCATTATTATCTATATTAGAGTTGCTATTTTGACTATTACGCAGCACATCTATAGCCAAACTGCAACCTCGACTATGTGCCATGATGAAGATGTTCTTATAATTCTGACCTATCTTATCTAAGAAGGATAAAATTAGACCCTTTGAAGTTGATGAAAAAAGATGACATGCCTGTAGTGTCATTCCTCTAGCATCTGAGTTTTCTGAATAATTTTTATGACTCCAATTGACTTTTTCTATTGCTTTTCCTACTTCTTCAATTTCACGTCGAATGTTTTGATATCCATAGCTCTTAAGATTTTCGTTTACTTTATAAATTAGAGGTCTCACCTTTATGCCATCTTCCCAGGTCCAAACAGAAGAACCAATCTCTGCCCAAACGAGTTTTAGAGGCTGATCGTATTTAGGACGATAAAACATAACATTGCTTTCGACAGTAAGCAGGTTAAATTGTAAAACATCTGTCGAAAGTTCTTTTAGTTCAGTTGGAGTAAACACCTCTTGAAATTCTGATTGTGTTGTTCCACCAAAAACGATGAGAAGATTATCTGACATATCATTTATACTCCGAATATTTTAATTGCAGCTATTCGATCAGAAAATTGACTACAAGTTCTGAATGAAAGCAGTTATTGCTGATTCTTAATAGTTGTCAGCTAAATCAACTGATGCACTTTTCGTGCTTTTTTCGTCTAAAGTTGAAGAAACAGAATTAAAAAGAAAAGCGATCGCCTTACACCCAATGCGATCGCTTTCCTTTTTAGTGTGCAACAGCTTCTACGAAGGAGTAAAGCCTATCTTATAGAAACCACCATTTACCTTCTTCTAGAAAGTTTAGTTATGCCATTTAATCTTTTTAATTGAAGGTAGTTTGCTATTGTATCTCACAGTATGAGTTGATCGCGAACTACTGTAGACGTACAGTGTGTAAGTGTCATCACTAGCGTCAGTAAAACTTAAGTGCCAACCACCTGAAAACGCTCCTGATGGTCCTTTGGCATCAACTTGAATGACATAATCATAAATACCAGGGCTACCCATTACAGTAATTCCATAACAGCGGGCACCATCATTACCTCTCATGATACTACTTAAGTCAGTTGTACCATTGATAGAAGCAATATGCAGTGGAGGCATCCCCTCTGACGACGACGCAGAAGAATTTTCACCTGGTGCGCTGCAACTAAAGTCTGTTGTCGGATAATTAAGTACGGTCATATTTATCACCTTCGATTTACATTGATATTCGTGTGTTCACTCTGACAGAATTCAGATCTATTCCCGAATCCGCCTTAATCAGACTCAAAGCTGTTAGGGAAAGAGCAAGGGTTATCCTATCCATCAGAGCCTAACTATTTATTGAATTTTGGACAAAATTTGATTTTTTGTCTTTCTTTCCTTGCTGATTCTTAATAGTTGCCAGCCGAATTTACTTATGCACTTTTCGCAGTTTTATCATCGCCAAAAGTTTTTAAAGATAGACTAGAAATGCTTGTTAGCAGAGGTTGTACAATTTCTTGCCTTCCAAAAACGAACTTGCTATAATCAACTAAGTCATCGATTACTATCAAGTTGCAACAAATTTCTGTTACTAACCAAATGATGGTTTTCTATCTCTATCAATTTTGAAACCCGAACAAATAATTGGGAGTTAACTAAAATGGAGACTTTAACCATTCGTTTACCCGATGACAAACACTACCGATTAAAAGAGCTTGCTCAAGCTAGAGGCATTAGTGTCAACAAACTGATTGAAGAACTTTCGACCATTGCTTTAGCCGAATTTGATGCAGAAAGTAGATTTAAAGCTATGGCAGCTAAGGGGAATCCAGAAGAGGGGTTGAGACTCTTAGAAAAACTTGATAGGCTTACAAAATAATTTTGATTAGACTGCAAGAGTGGCATCAACTGAGGACTAGGGGATTTAGCGATCGCCTTATATGTCAAATCTTATCTATAGGTTACAGTCGATCTCTACTTCATAACCGTGATAAGATCGAGTAGCCAGACTGTAGCCCATAAGCTACAGAATAAAGATGGAAGCTCAAGAAAAAACAATACTCATCTATGTAAAGAAAGATGGGAAAACACCTTTTAGTGATTGGCTCGAATCTTTGCGAGACAGAAAATCAAGAGCAATAATCAGGACTAGAATAAATCGTATTCGATTGGGTAATTTGGGTGATTGTAAAGGCGTTGGTGGAGGAGTAAGTGAGCTGAGAATTAATTATGCTGCTGGCTATCGTGTTTATTTTGCTCAACAAGGAAACACAGTGATAATTCTGTTACATGGTGGTGATAAAAGTAGTCAGCAGAAAGACATTAAACAAGCAAAACTATATTGGCAAGATTATCAGGAGCGCAATGATGAGTAGAAGTAGAAACTATAGAGATGATTTACTAAAATCTCTGACTGACCCCGAAGAAGCCAAAGAATACCTAAATGCTGCTTTAGAAGACGAAAATTCTGAGGTATTTTTGTTAGCACTTAAGGACATAGTTGATGCTAATAGCAGTATGACCAAATTAGCACAAGCAACTAATCGCAATCGTGAAAGTCTCTATAAAACTCTTTCGGAAAAAGGTAATCCACAGCTAAATAGCATCCGCAGCATTTTGAGCAATTTAGGATTTAAGCTAGCAGTAGAAGTAGATTGATCTTTTTGTGAAATACTTGCCAATTCTGAGTGATAATCCCCCCCAGCCCCCAACTTTGGGGGAGCCATATTTGTGAAAGTCCCCCAGGATTGGGGGATTTAGGGGGCGGACAAAATAACTTGAGATACTAACCGAACAGTATTAGCGATCGCTTTTTAATTCTATTAAAGGTACATTAAGCAAAAAAGTTTCCTCTTAAATTCTCAAATCAAAAATGGACAACCAACTAATGATTGTCCATCTAGAGGAATTTTATTAGATCTTGTCCCGCAAGTCAGTAAGCCAGAAAGAATTAATAATCTTTCTGGCTATTTATTGGTGACTTTGGATAGAATTTAATTTTCTATCCTCTGTGCTGACTCTTAATAGTTGCCAGCTAAATTTACTTATGCACTTTTCGCAGTTTGGTCGTCGTTCAATGTTGCCAAAGATAGACTAGAAAAGCTTTTTGGCAGAGGTTGTAAAATTTCCTGCCTGCCAAAAATGAACTCGCTATAATCAACCAAGTCATCGATTCCGATCAAGGTGAAACAAATTTCAGTTGCTAACCAAAAGGTGGTTTTCAATAGTAATTTTTTCCATCGCACATTCATTGGTTTCAACCTCCTTGAATCAGGAAACTCGGCTCAATACCGCTTGGTTAAACCCCCACCCGCCAACTTTAGGGGAGTCAGATTTTTAAAAGTCCCCCAGTCTTGGCGAGCGACCCCGCGTCGCCGACAGGCGCAAGGGAATGCGCGAGTGGGATTATAGGGGGCGGAAAAAATCCCTGTTTAAAAATCAACTCGTCTGCGATCGCCCGATTTGACAAAACTCTTGAACGGTAGACTAAACTTTCGCGTTAATAAGTATTAGGTCTAATCAAGATGGACTTATGCAATTGGTTTTTAGCAGGATTTAATTAGAGTAACTGCATAAGCTCAAAAAGCTGGCATCTATATATTTATGACAACTAGAAGCTCGTGAAAACCACAGGAGCGATCGCAATGAATGCTTCATCAAAATATTGGCAAATGTGCCAAATCAGTCTGGCTCAGGAAAAGAGTGGCTACGAATACCGTTTAGTGGAAACTGCACGGGAGTTGGTTAAGCAAACAGTCTCTGATTCCCCTCAAGCTCAAAGTGGGGACATCCAAACTAGGCTGCTCGACCAATTTCACCCCCAGAATTCTGCTATTGATCCTCCTTATCGTGCTGATGCGGGATTTTCTTTGAGGTGCTTTGTTTCTCATCCCATCCTCAAAGCTTGCCAAAAGATAGATAGTCTATTCGCTAGCAACAAGTCCTTTACCTACCGAGATCTACTGCCATTTGTCCTTGATGATGATGGTCAAACGGCGATCGTTTTGGATCAAGATGGTCAAACTCAACTGATTGTAGATGAGAGGGGTAAAACTAAAACCAGCCCTTACAAATTCTTTTCAGTCAAGATTTTAGGAACCTATAACCCCGATGACCAATCGAGGATGAGCCTAGATAATTGGACATACTTGCAAACCAAACAAAATAAAGAACTCAAAAATTTCTTATCGGAGTTTGGGTTTAAGCTTCTGAGTGACTGGGCACTGCTGAATCGAGCTAGAGCTAAACAGCTTGAAGGTTTATCAAAGCGCGATCGCAACTTGGTAGAAGTTTTCCATGCTGTATACCGTCGAGACAGAAGAGAGCAGGGACAAAAGGGACGATGTCCAGACCCTGATGGGGCTCAACTCTGGGAAATGCTTGACTACTTGCGGCAAAGAGAGATTGTTATCGATACTACGGTTGAGTTGATGAAGGAACTTAAACAGGTAGTAACTCAATTGAGACAGTATGATATCTGGAGTTGTCGAGCGCCTCTGGAAATTCAACAACCTGAGACAGGTACTTATGTATCTAGACCAGATTTGCCCCATGATTCCATTAATGAGATGAATTATGAAGAGGAAGAATTTTTAGATTTTTTACACCATCAATTCCAGTTGGTTTTGGTTGATGCGATCAACCAAGAAATCGAAAATAAACTTACTAAGTTACAAAAGAGCAAGAGATATGCACCCCTAGCTAAACAATTCATTCCTGGTTTGCAACTATATTACTGTCAAGGCAAATCTCTCAAGGAGATTGCACCCCAATTGGGAATGACCAGTTGGGATCAAGCCAGACGGATCTTGAATCCAGGGGAACTTTTATCTCGGGTACGGGAGGAATGTGTGCAAGAACTTCTGGAGAGCATCTTAAGCCGTGCATCCATGAAAGGTTTAACCAAAATCCCTCCTAAACCAGACTATCTCAAAACCCTAGCCGAACAAATAGAAGCTTTCGCCGACGAGGAAGTCTTCCAAGAAGCAGCAGCCGAAATAAAAGCAGGGAAAAACCGTTCCCTCAACAGCTTCTACGCCCAACAACTACGCCTCTATTTTGAAGAGCGTCTATAAACCAGATCAACCATAGATTAATTGTTAAGGAGAAAAATCATGCTTAATTTAGAGAGAGCTAACACTGATTTGAGACTGTTACTACCAGAAGTGATTGAACTTGAACCAGAACATTTCCAGCAAGCAAGAAAGATTAGCAAGCAGGTAAGGAGTGAAGCCCAGCAGTGGCAAACCTATCTCAATACCCTGGCACTATCTGCTTTTCAAGAATGGCTCAGAGAAAGAATACCCGATCAAGCAATTAATCGAGAGCCTAATCAGATTGAGCCTATGTGCCAGGTCAAAGTGGGTGAGTTTAAACTTGGTCTGATTGCTACAGAGCATATGTTGGATGAAGCGGTGCATGTTCCTCAAACTGCGATCAATAGCTCGGATGAGGCAGCTCATTTCTATGTAGTGCTGGAAGTAGCAGAAGAGCAGTCAGAAGCGATTATTAGAGGCTTTCTACGCCATGATCAACTGGTTAATTATCGCAGTAAGGTCAATTTACAACTCTCCCAGGATAGTTGCTACCAGCTACCTCTGTCTCTATTTGATGCCGAGCCTAATCACCTGCTGTTCTATTGCCGTCACTTAGAACCCAGTGCGATCATTCAACCTGTCGCTTCTGCGGAGAATGTCCAAGACTCCTTATTGTCCGTCGTAGAGTCAAGCAGAGCCAAGTTGAGCCAATGGTTAGAGGGAATTTTTGACCCAGGCTGGCTCTCTATTGACGCACTGCTCGGCTCAGAAGCCAATTTAGCTTGGAGTACCAGGGAGTTCCCGGAAATAGTTAGGGGAGGCAAAATAATTAACATGGGAATGGAACTGGGAGATCAACAGGTGGCAATGATGGTGACAGTCACACCAGAGGAAGCGGATTCCGAAAAAATAGGAATCCAGGTTCAGTTGTCGCCGATAGGAGAAGACAGATATTTGCCCCCCAATATCGAACTGACTTTGTACTCACGATCAGGGAAAATACTCCAGTCTACTCAATCAAGAGGACAAGATAACTCCATTCAACTTAAACCTTTTAAAGGTAAAGAGGGAATCGAATTTAGCCTGGGGATAAGTCTCGGGGATATTAGTATCAGAGAAGATTTTGAACTCTGAGAAACTTGAGTTTGGAATTCGGAGTTTGCAGTCCTAAAGGACGGCGAATTTGAACAGCATATATAAACAGAGATTAATTATTAAGGAGAAAAGTCATGGGGTTTCCAGAATCAACTAGGGGCGGCAAAATAATTAACCTGGGAATCGAACTGGGAGATCAAGATGTGGAAATGCAGGTGACAGTCACACCAGAGGAAGCGGATTCTGAAAAAATAGAAATCCAGGTTCAGTTATTTCCGACATACGAAGAAAGGTATTTGCCCCCCAATATCCAACTGACTTTGTACTCAAAATCAGGTAAAATACTCCAGTCTACTCAATCAAGAGGACAAGATAACTCCATTCAACTGAAACCTTTTAAAGGTAAAGAGGGAATCGAATTTAGTCTGGAGGTAAGTCTCGGGGATATTAGTGTCAGAGAAGAATTTGAACTCTGATAAACTTGATTTAATTATTTCAGTTTTTAACTAAGACACCTGATTTATTAGTTTTAGCTATCTGTCTTAATTGAAAAGTCAAAAGATATTAAACAAGGAGACAGAATAGAGGAATTAATCCTGTCTCCTGACCTTGAATAGACTATCTAACGATATAACATTTCAATTTGTGTAACAAAATAATAGGGAGAGCAGACAGCTAAAAATTAGAAAGTCATGTAATTTTTCACTTTTTTGCTCTTGATCGAACTCTTCATCAATAAATTGTTTATTGCTAATTTAACTCAATAAAATTAGCGTTCTCGTTCTCGTTGCAAGAGAAATCATCGACTGATATTTATACTTTTTTATCTTTTTGCCGATAAATTGAATTTTCGGACAAGTCTTATGAAAGTATTGTGACAACGTGAAACTAAAAATAAGCATTGATGAGAGCTATTGAAAAAAGATCCTCTAGCCAAACTTTGAAATCGGGACATTTAGTCGTGCTTAATCTAGGAGCGGGAAACCTCAAAGAGGGATTTCCCTATGTCACCGCCCAACTCTGGGATGATAGTTATTCTTTTCCAGAAAAATTTAGTGGTAGTCTCCCGCCAAATCCTTATTTAGATGATATTTGTAGACAATGGCAGTTAATTTATCGAGGACTATGTAACCGCCTCCAGTTCTCTTCTCGCTGGGAGGAGAGCGATAATGAACTAGAAATTGCGGAGGAGGGTATTACCCAAATCTCTGAAGTGAGTTTCACTGAGTTATGTCAAAAGTTACAAACCAATCTTAATCAATGGCTCAAATCACCAGAGTTTATCAATATTGAACTCAAATTGCGATCGCATTTCAACCCCCAAGCGGAAATTCGTCTCATTATTGAAACTAACGATCAAAAGTTGCGACGTTTGCCTTGGCAACGCTGGAATTTCTTTAAGGATTATCCTTTATCGGAACTGGCACTCAGTGGGCAAGAGTATAAATGCCATACTCTCTCTCTATCACCAGTTACAAACAAAAAAGTCAGAATATTAGCAATTTTGGGAGATAGTCGGGATATCGATTTAGAGCAAGAAAGAGAATTTCTGCAAAACTTACCCGAAGCTGAAACCGAATTTTTGGTTGATCCCGACCGCCCTCAACTCGACGCAGCTCTCTGGCACCGTGATGGCTGGGATATCCTCTTTTTTGCTGGTCATAGTTGCTCGGAAGGAGCAAAAGGTAGGATCTATATTAATGATCACCAGTCTCACAACAGCTTGACCATTGAGCAGTTAACAGAAGCTCTCAATGCTGCGATTGAGAAAGGGTTAAAGCTAGCAATTTTCAACTCCTGTGATGGGCTGGGATTGGCTAGTAGTCTGGAGGCATTGAATATTCCCCAGGTAATTGTGATGCGCGAGCCTGTACCGAATCGAGTAGCAGAGGCTTTTTTACAGTATTTTCTGGAGGCTTTTGCCTTGGAGAGAAAGTCTTTATATGTATCAGTGCGTGAGGCTCGGAGAAAGTTACAAGGTTTGGAAAATGATTGTCCAGGGGCATCTTGGTTACCAGTTATTTGTCAAAATCCATCGGTAGATGCCCTTACTTGGGTCGATTTAGTCGGCTTAGGGGAAAATCAGCAACAGCGAAAGCTAGTTTCTCTCCCAGTAAACCCAAAGCAAACACTAACCTACCCCAGTGGCTCAGTCCCCCTAGACTCACCTTTTTACTTAGAACGCCCTTTCCTTGAAGAGCAAGTTTATCCAGAAATTATTAAACCAGGAGCATTGATCAGGATTAAAGCTCCCAGAGAAATGGGTAAAACTTCACTGCTGTTAAGAATTCTTGATTATGCTAATAATGACCTGGACTACCAGACTGTTAGTCTAAACTTGGAGCAAATTGACCAGTCTACCTTGAGGGATTTGAATCAATTTTTACGCTGGCTGTGTTGCCGCATCGCCCGTCAACTCAAGCTAAAACCTAATCTAGACGAGTATTGGGATGAAGATTTTGGGAGCAAACTTAGCTGTACTTCCTACTTTGAAGACTATCTACTAGAGTCAATTGACACTCCTTTGGTCTTGGCGTTGGATGAGGTCAACCAGATTTTTGAGCATCCTGACATAGCCAAGGATTTTTTTCCTCTGTTGCGCTCTTGGTACGAGGAAGCGAAAACCCTCCCCATCTGGCAAAAGCTGCGCCTGGTGGTGGTTCACTCGACGGAAATTTATGTTCCCCTCCAGTTGAATCAATCGCCTTTCAATGTGGGGCTGCCGATTCAGTTAACCAACTTCAGTCTAGATGAAGTGCAGCAATTAGCCCAACGCTATGGACTTGACTGGCAAGACGAGGAGGAAGCAGAACAACTGATGGAGCTAGTGGGAGGACATCCTGCACTGGTAAGCCTAGCACTCTATCATCTCAGTCGTGGGGAGATAACTCTGGCACAATTGCTGGAAACCGCCTCCACAGCCAGTGGAATTTATGCTCATCACTTGCAGCGCCATCGGGTGACGTTAAACGCACAGCCGAAATTAGCTAGTGCCTTTAATGCTGTCATTAGTGCCACTGAGCCAGTAAAAATAGAACCGCTCTTGGCTTATAAGTTAACTAGTATGGGGCTGATTAAACAGTCAGGAAATCAAGCCATGCCAAGCTGTGAGTTGTATCGCCAGTCTTATCTCAAAGAATAAAGACTATTATGAAAACCGATTATCAAACTATCGAAAAAATTTATGAAAGTGCTAACTCACTAGTTTATAAAGGTATCCTCAAGAGAAATAATCAAGCAATTATTCTTAAAATTCTCAAAGAAAACTATCCTACTCCTTCAGAACTCACTCGCTATAAACAGGAATATGAAATTACTCGTTCTTTGAATGTAGATAGTATTATTAAAGCCTATGACTTACAACGGCATAAAAATAGTTTAGTCATACTTTTAGAAGATTTTGGAGGACAATCTTTAAAATTATTATTATCAAAAACTCAATTAAGCTTAGAGGACTTTCTAACGATTGCCATTAAGATAACTGAGAGTTTAATTGCAATTCATCAATCTCACATTATCCATAAAGATATCAATCCTTCCAATATTGTTTATAATCCTCAGACGCAACAACTTAAGATTATTGACTTTGGCATTTCCACTCGTTTATCCCAAGAATTTCTGACAGTTCTCCCACCTAATCAATTAGAAGGAACTCTAGCTTATATTGCCCCAGAACAAACAGGGAGAATGAACCGAGGAGTAGATTATCGCAGTGATTTTTATTCTCTTGGTGTGACTTTTTATGAACTTTTTACTAATAGACTTCCCTTTGCCACTACTGACCCCATGGAGCTGGTTCATTGTCACATTGCCCAACAACCTTTACCCGTTGATGAACTTATTTCTAATATCCCTGTAACTGTCTCGAAGATCATCAGCAAATTATTAGCGAAAACTCCAGAAGAAAGATATCAAACGGCTCGGGGAATTAAAGCTGATTTAGAAACTTGTCTGCATCAATTAAACACTTCAGGACAAATTGATCAGTTTCCTTTAGCTACTCAAGATATTGCTGAAAAATTTCATATTCCCCAGAAACTCTATGGTAGAGAACAAGAAGTTAATCAACTATTAACTTCTTTTGAGCAAGTTAGCCAAGGAACAACGGGAATGATTCTCGTTTCTGGTTATTCTGGGATTGGTAAATCTGCATTAGTCAATGAAATTCATAAACCTATTACAGGAAAACGGGGACAGTTTATTAGAGGTAAATTTGATCAATTACAGCGAGATATTCCCTATTCAGCTATCTCCCAAGCTTTTCAAGATTTAATCCGTCAACTGTTAAGTGAACCAGAAATCAGGCTACAAACTTGGAAAAAGAGGATTTTAGAGGCTTTAGGTAATAATGGTCAAATTATTATCGATGTCATTCCCGAACTTGAGAAAATTATTGGTAAACAACCAGCAGTTAAACAGTTAGACACGAGAGAAAATCAAAATAGATTTAATTTAGTTTTTCAAAAGTTTTTACGAGTTTTTTGTCAGCGAGAGCATCCTTTAGTTATCTTTATCGATGATTTGCAATGGGCAGATTTAGCTTCTCTAAATTTAATTGAAAAATTAATATCAGATTCTGACAATAAATACTTTCTATTAATCGGAGCATATCGAGATAATGAAGTTAGTCCTACTCATCCTCTAATGCATACTTTAGAGAAAATTAATCAAGCAAAAATTTCAGTAAATCAGATTATTCTTAATTCTTTGAAGATTAAAGACATTAATCAATTAATTGCTGATACTCTAAAATGTCCCTCAGAAACTTCCCAATCTTTAGCTGACTTAGTTACTCAAAAAACTGGTGGAAATCCTTTTTTCTTAACTCAACTTCTCTATTCTCTTTATCAAGAAAAATTATTAGTATTTAATAGTAATCAATCTTGTTACTCAAAAGACAATCGAGAAAATCATTGGCAGTGGGATATAGAACAAATTAAAACTGTTTCCATAACTGATAATGTCGTTGATTTAATGAGCAGTAAAATTGAGAAACTGGAGCAGAAAACTCAGCAAATTATCAAATTAGCAGCCTGTATTGGTAACCAGTTTAATTTAGAAACTCTTTCTGTTATTAATAACAAATCTCAAGCAGCCACGGCTAAGGAATTACAATCTACTTTAGAGGAAGGCTTGATTATTCCTCTAGATAATAACTATAAAATTCCTCTACTTGAGAATCCCTCAGAAATATCCAATCAGAATGCAGAAACTTCTGATGAATATTTTACCTATATTTCTTATAAATTCTTACATGATAGAGTACAGCAAGCTGCTTATTCTTTAATCCCAGAAACAAAAAAACAACCAATTCATCTAAAGATAGGATATCTACTTTTAAAAAGTATCAAAGGAGATATCTTACAAAACAGAATTTTTGATATTGTCAACCATCTCAATAAAGGTTCTAGTTTAATTACTGAGCAGATAGAAAAAGATAAGTTGGCAAAATTAAACTTACAAGTAGGGAAAAATGCCCAATCATCTAATGCCCATGAACTAGCTTTTAAATATTTCAATGCAGGATTGCAATTATTAGCAACTGATCCCTGGGCAAATCAGTATCAATTAACCTTAGAGCTTTATCTAAAAATATTAGATAATCATTATTTAAATAATAATTTCAAGGGGATAGAAGAGATTTCTTCAATCATTATAGAACAGGCTCAAGATGTTTTTGATTTGTTGAAAATTTATCAATCTCAGTCTAAATCTTTATATTATTATTTGATTATTCATCCACAAAAAGTGATAGATACTGCCCTCAAAGTTTTACCGAAACTAGGAATTGATTTTTCATTAGAAGTCGATGAAATAAAAACAAGAACTCAGAAAAAAAAGGAATATGTAGAATCAATTTTAAAAGATAGAACTATTGGTAGCTTAGAAGAACTTCCAATAATGGTTGATAAGATAAAATTAGCAACTATTCCCATCCTAATAAAACTTATATTTGCTTTATATACAGTAAGTTTGCCACTATATATCGACGTTAAACTCACTTTAGTTAGTCTTTGTTTAGAATATGGTAATCCACCTCAAGCTTCTACTATTTATAATGGTTATGGTTTAATTTTGTGTAACGTAATGGGAAAAATTGAGGAGGGATATCAATTTGGTCAACTGGCGATTAGATTATTAGGAAAAAATAATAATTCTGAATTAGAGACAGATAATGTAGATGTTTCATCTGTATTTTATAGCTATATATGGTGTTGGAAAAATCAGTTTAATAGTAAAGTAGCATATGAACAACTACTTGATGTTTTACAACAAGCAATAGATTCAGAAAACAACGATTATGTTTGTGCCACTTTTGTGCCTTATTGTTTATCCAAGTTTTTAGGAGGATGTGATTTAGAAGAAGTTACGCAAGATTATGAAAAATATATTATCCTAGCTAAAAAAATAAATCGAGATCCCTTTGTTAGGTTCTTAAAATTATACAAAAATCTTGCTAGAAACTTAAGAAATATCTTGTATTTCCAAGGTTGTTTATTAATTGATAATGCTGAAAATGATCAGAATATAGAATATGAATTTATTAAAGAAAATATAAATAATAATCAGGGATGGTTGTTGTTCTTTTTCTATTTCGGCAAAACTTTTAATTTTTACTTTTCAAAGTCTTATTTGCAATCTTTAGTTAGTAGTAAATGTGCAGAAAAATATTTGCCAATTGTCGGTGCAACAATTGCCTGTAATGCACAACACAATTTTTACTTTTCCCTCTCTGCTCTTGCTCTTTATCCCCATTCCAACCCAGAGCAAAGGGAAGAATTATTAAAACAAGTAGAAACGAATCAAATAAAGATGAAAAATTGGGCTAGACATTGTCCAGAAAATTTTCAAAATAAATATGATTTAATAGAAGCAGAGAAAGCACGAGTTTTAGGACAAAATTGGCGATCGCAAGAACTATATGACCAAGCGATTCAAGGTGCCAAAAAATATGAATTTATCCATGAAGAAGCCCTAGCTTACGAACGAACAGCAGAATTTTATCTTGCTCTAAACAGAGAAGAAATTGGTCAGCTTTATCTCAAAAATGCCCACCATTGTTATACTCGCTGGGGTGCAAAAGCTAAAGTTCAAGCCTTAGAAAAAGAATATCCCCAGTTTCTAATGGGTACAACTAACCGCAAAGAAGTAAGCAGCATTAAGACAACTGAATCTACTGGTGGTACAAATCCCCAAGCACTGGATCTATTGACAATCACCAAAGCCTCTGAAGTATTAACTAGCGAAATAAAACTAGACAAACTGCTGGCAAAGTTAATGAAAACTGTGATTGAAAATGGAGGCGCTCAAAGAGGTTTTCTGCTCCTAGAAAAAGACAATCAATGGTTTATTGAAGCTGAAGGTCAAGTCGATACTGAGGAGATGACAATATTACGATCGCTTGCTATAGACTCGGTAGAAAGCGATCGCTTTTTACCCCAACTCCCCGTTGCCATTGTCAACTATGTTGCCCGTACCCAAGAAAATGTAGTTTTAAATAATGCGGTTGAAGAGGGACAATTTACCCTCGATCCTTATATTATTGCCAGTCAACCAAAATCAATTCTCTGCACTCCCCTCCTCAATCAAGGCAAACTAAGCGGAATTGTTTATCTGGAAAACAATCTCACCACAGGGGCATTTACCTCAGAGCGCATTGAAGTCTTAAGAATCCTTTCTTCCCAGGCTGCAATCTCCATCGAAAATGCCCGCCTCTACGAGCAATTAGAAGATTATAGTCGCAACCTCGAACAAAAAGTCTCAGAACGCACTCAAGAACTCTCACAAACCCTAGATATCCTCAAAGCTACCCAAGCCGAACTAATCTTTGAAAACGATCTACTCAGAAGTGACGAACAAGCTTCCCACTTTGATTATCAAGTGGGGGGAAGTTTGCCCATGGATGCCCCCACTTATGTAGTGCGTTCGGCAGATCGCTACCTCTACAAAGCCTTGAAGCAGGGGGAGTTTTCCTATGTCCTCAATTCTCGACAAATGGGCAAGTCTAGCCTGATGGTACGCATGGTTCATCACCTACAGCACGAGGGAGTTTGTTGTGCACCAATTGACTTGACCCGCATTGGCAGCGACAATGTTACCCCTGACCAATGGTACAAGGGATTCGCCTTTGAGTTAGGGCGACGTTTTGGTTTACGGAGCAAAGTCAACCTCAAAACTTGGTGGAAAGAGCGAGACGATATTTCTCTGGTTCAACGACTGGGTGAATTTATCGAAGAAGTACTATTGGTGGAAGCTGGGGTAGAAAATGGTCTGAACCCAAAACAACTAGTCATTTTTATCGATGAAATTGATAGTGTCTTAGGTTTAAATTTCTCAGTTAAAGACTTTTTCGCCCTGATTCGCTTCTGCTATAACCAGCGCAGTCTCAATCCAGAGTATCGGCGTTTAACTTTTGCTTTCTTTGGCGTGGCTACCCCCTCAAATTTAATTGCCGATATCCAGACAACCCCCTTTAATATCGGTCAGTCGATCCAACTAGAAGGCTTTAAAGAGCATGAAGCCCAACCTTTACTGCACGGATTAGGCGAGAAAGTGAGCAGTCCTCAAACCGTCCTCAAAGAAGTGTTAGCTTGGACGAATGGGCAGCCTTTTCTCACCCAAAAGCTCTGTAAACTGATCCGCACTGCTGATTCTGGGATTCCCACCAATAAAGAAGCCCAATGGATCGAGAACTTAGTGCAGACTAAGATCATAGACAATTGGGAATCCCAGGATGAGCCTGAGCATTTAAAAACTATTCGCGATCGCATTCTCAAAAATGAACACCAGCCTGAGCAACTATTAGAACTCTATCGACAAATTTGGCATCAAGGTCAAATTGCTGCGGTGGATAGCCCCACCGAAAGTGAATTACTCCTGTCAGGAATAGTAATCAAGCAACAGAGAACTCTTAGAGTCCATAACCCTATTTATAAATCAATCTTTAACCATAGTTGGATTAATTCTGTCGCCAAAGTAAGGCACTCTAGTTTAGACTAACGAAAATGTGGCGTTGCTGAACAGAGAGTGGATTTGTTAAAAAGAAAGAGGGACGTGGTGTCTTTAGCTTGCTTTGTAACTCGTATCTTACAATTTTGTAAATTGTGGAATAATTTATTTTTAAATCTTGACAGGTTAAAAGCCATAATTGTATTTCTCGATAACTAATAAATCCTTGAGGATCGGATAATTCTCGTTGAAGTTGAGCTACGGTTTCAATATCTATTTTTTTTGGTCTTCCCGTTTTAGGTGGTTCTTCTAAAAGTAAAGATAATCCTCCTTTTTTGTATAATTGCAACCAGCGATGAATAGTTGATTCTCCCCGACCAATTATTACTGCTAAATAGTTAATGTTTTCTACTACCCTAATTTTTAGAAGATAAAGACTCTGGACTTTAGCATATCCTAATCCAGTCTTTTGCTGCTTCATCAACAACTTTAGTTCTTCTATTGATTCTCTAACTTCTATTTTAGGTACTCCAGACATTAGGGTATATTTACTATTTTTAGTATTTTACTAAGTCTCTCACTACTTTTTCAAACTGGTATTACGATTCATCAGAAATTTAGTCATAAAATTGCAGCCAACAAACAATAATCATAATCCCTGATTAAAGATGAGACTGCCAAAATTTCGTATAATTCTGTTTTTTGCCAATTAAAATTGATAATAAACCTAATTTAGTATTTGTTGAGATTAACACCAGCTTCTTTCGCCATGGCACCGATGCCTCTTTTTTCTAAAGTCTTGATTGCTTTAGTTGATAGACGTAATCTTACCCAGCGATTACCCTCTGCCCACCAAACTCTTTTCCACTGTAAATTAACGCCTTGTAATTTCTTAGTACGACGGTGGGAATGAGATACAGCCATAGCATTATTGGCTTTCTTTCCCGTAATTTGGCACTTACGACCCATGATTAAACTCCGATTGCATTTCACGATCTCCTATTATAGCCAATGATAGACGTGAGGGATAATCTTTTGTGGTTTCAAGAGCATCTAGGAAAAAAACAGATTAGATACTGCTTGTTCAATATTTTCTTGCTTAACTAAAGATTCCCCAATCAATACGGCTTTGGCTCCTGCTTGTTTAACGGTGTCGATGTCTGCGGGGGTATGTAACCCAGATTCGCTAACGACTAATATGTCTCGCTGTTGCAACTCTTCCTGTTTCGCAGCAAAGATATCAGAGGTAGTTTGCAGACTTACAGAAAAATCTTCGAGGTTACGGTTATTGATGCCAATTAATTCCACACCATCTATTCCCAGTACTCGGTCTAATTCAGACAAAGAATGTACTTCAATCAAAGGAGTCATGCCTAATCCCTTAATAATTTTGACGAAGTAATTAAGATCTTTATCCTCTAGGATCGCAGCAATTAACAAGATGGCATCCGCTCCTTGGGCACGAGCAAAATAGATTTGATAAGGATAAATAATAAACTCTTTACATAGCAGGGGTAAATCTACCGCTTGTCTAACCAAGCTGAGATTATTAAAGCTTCCTTGAAAAAACTTCTCATCCGTCAGAATAGATAGACAGGAAGCACCTGCTTTGGCATAGGCTTTGGCGATCGCAACTGGATCAAAATCAGCTCTAATTACCCCCTTAGAAGGAGAGGCTTTTTTTACCTCCGCAATCAATGCCGGATTAGTTTTACCATCCCGTAATGCCGCCAAAAAGTTCCTCGGAGGAGTAGCCTCTTGTACCTGCTGTCTTAGCTTCAATAACGGCAAGCGATCGCGCATTCGCTCCACTTCAACCTCTTTATACCAGACGATTTCCTCTAAAATATTATTCGGTTCAGAATCAGGAATTTTGGAGCGATATTCCACTTCCCCTGAATTTACCTTTGGGTTCGGATTTCTTCTTCTAATTTGCATACTTAATCACTTCTTACTCTTTACTTCTGTACAGACGTAGCATGGACGCGAAGCTAATCCTTTAGGGCTACGTCTCTACGATTACTGATACCGAATCCCTGCTTGTTTCAATCGCTTGATCACTTCTCCCAGGCGATCGCAATTGGCAATAAGACTAATTCTGACATAGCCTTCCCCTGCTTCGCCAAAAGCGTTACCAGGAGTCATTACGATTCCAGTTTTCTGTAAAACATCTAAAGCGAATTCTGTTGAACCTTGTCCCACAGGAGTTTCGATCCAAAGATACATCGTTGCCTTGGAAGGGGGAATTGACCAACCAAGTTCAGCCAAACCTTTGATCAAGAAATCTCTTCTTTTACTATAACGTTGTTGTACCTCTTTAATATATTCATCTGGCAACTGTAAAGCCGTTTCCGCTGCTTTCTGGATTGCGGAGAAAATACCATAATCTAAATTAGTTTTAAGAGTGCGTAATCCTTGGATGATATCGGAATTACCGACAACAAATCCTACTCGCCAGCCAGCCATATTATAGGTTTTCGAGAGAGTATGGAATTCTACACCAATTTCTTTTGCCCCTGGTATTTCTAGTAGAGATGTGGGCTGATAACCATCAAAAGCTAATTCTGCATAACAAAGATCGTGGACTAACAATATTTCATAGTGACGGGCAAACTCGACTATTTCCTCATAAAACTCCCGTGGTGCAGTAGCGGTAGTGGGATTATTAGGATAATTGAAATAAAGAATTTTAGCTTTGCGAGCAACATCTTCAGGAATGCTACTGAGATCGATTAACCAATTTTGTGCAGCGGAGAGATGTATCGGATAAATTTCTGCCCCCGCAATTAATGGGCCTCGAAAATGAGCAGGATAAGAAGGAGTCGGCACTAAGATCGTATCACCAGGATTGACATAGGCTAGGGCTAAATGACCCAAACCCTCTTTTGAGCCAATTAAGGGTAGAGCTTCGCTTTCAGGGTTTAATTCAACTCCATAACATCTTTGATACCAAGTGGTAATGGAGGCACGAAAACTAGTTGTCCCTTCAAAGGGGGGATAGCCATGATTACTAGGATTATTGAGAGCTGCGATCGCCGCATCAATTACGGGTTGGGGTGCCGCACCATCAGGATTGCCCATTCCTAAATCAATTAAGTCTAATCCCTGCTCTCTAGCACGGGCTTTTAATTCGTCTAAGCGGGCAAATACGTAAGGAGGTAAAGCACTTAAACGTTCGGCGCGACTAATCCAATCTAAACTCATATCCTATAGCTATCGGTTGATGTAGCTTCTTATTCTCTCATCTCCTAGCCCGTAATTGAAACAAGTAATGAGTTTAATGAATTAACTGATGTTATGCAACATAAAAAAATCAAGAGTAAACGTATCGTGAATGTACCATTTGACAAATTGTAGTAAAAAAAGCAAGTACCAGTTTAACAAATTTACAAAGAATCATTATTAAAAGAAAATGACGAAAATTAGTTCAAGATTAAGCTGTCAGGAAATCGCTACAATTAAAGTTAAGGTAGTTCTATTTTGTAATCATAGAACTTGCATTTTATAACTATTCATACCTTCTGCTTATATACTAATTTTCTACCTATCTGTTGTTAGCTAATATGAAGAGTTGTCAGCGGTTTTTAGTTACTATTTTGCTCAGTTTGAGTCTGACTTTAGGATTTAACCTGAATCTAACGGCTCAAGTTGACCCTAATCAACTTGTCCAACAAGCCCAAAGGCAATATCAACTAGGAAAATCTAACAGTGCGATCGCATTATTAGAACAAGCCAGGAAAATATATCAAAGTCAGTCACAATTATTGCCCCAGGCTCAGATTCTCGCTTTAAACGCTCTGGTACAACAACAGACTGCTGATTGGGAACTCTCTCAGCAAAATATCGCTGCTAGCTTGAGAATACTTGATTCTATACCACCAAGCTCTAGTAAAACTCAAGTATTAGCTCAGATTGGAAATATTAAGGGACATTATCTTTTCGCCACAGGACAACATAGTCAAGCATTATCAAATTGGCAACAGGCAGAACAACTCTATCGACAAATTGAAGACTCACTGGGAATTTCGGGGACGATTATCGATCAAGCAGAAGCATTAGCCAAGATGGGTTTTTATCGACGTGCTTGCGATCGCATTTTGGTCGCTTTTAATCACGACGATTATAGTTGTAATAACCTAACGGATAACCAAGCTAGCTCTATTATTAATCAAACGGAGGAAAGAGTTGAACTGTGGCAAGTTAATGGTTTAAATAGTCTGGGTAACAGTCTCTTATTGATGGGAAAATTTGACTTAGCCCAAAAATTAATTGAAGCGAGTCAAATTGCCGAATCAAACTTATTTGCGTCTTCCCCGACGAATCAAGCCAAGATTTTGCTGAGTTTAGGTAATATTAATCAGGCGATCGCGTTAAAGTCAGAAAGACAAGATAATACAATCGACTTCATCAGCCATAGCCAACAAGCTATTAAATATTATCAACAGCTTGATCGACAAACATCTATTCCTGCCATTAATTCTTACCAACTCTTAGCCGAATTAAACCAATTGTCTTTGTTGATTGCAGGACAACAATGGTCTCAGGCGGAAGCATTAGCTAATAAAATTCAACTTCCCCAAGACGATGGACGCAACCTATATGCCGAAGTTAAATTTGCCAATAGTCTTAATTTACTGAAAAAGCAACATCATCGGGTTCGTTATTCTTGGTTAGATATTGCCGATATTTATCGTGGAACAATTTCCGCAGCTCAGTTAGCAGGAGATCGTCGTCTTGAATCCTATGCCTGGGGTCACTTGGGATGCTTATCTCAAGAGCAAAATCTAACATTGGAATATACCCCGCAAAAACTATTAGAGCAAGGGCTAATCCTAGCTCAAGGAGAACATGCCCCCGAAATAGCTTATCGTTGGCAGTGGAAACTAGGACGAATTTATCGCCAGCAGGGAAAAAGAAATAAAGCGATCGCACTTTATCAAGCAGCTTTAGCTAATTTAAACGAGTTGCGGAGTGATTTGGTTGTCTTAGCCAGAGAAGTGCAGTTTGATTTTAAGGAACAGATTGAGCCTGTATACCGAGAATTAGCCGATTTATTGTTAACAGAATCAGCGACCGATGAGGAGTTGGAAATGGCTCGTAATGTGATTGAAGCTCTTCAAGTTGCAGAATTAGATAATTATTTTCAGGATGCCTGTCTGACATTTGAACCCAGAAGTATCGAACAGGTCGATCAAGATGCGGCAGTAATCTACACCATTGTTTTACCAGAACGCTTAGAAGTCATTTTGGCAACCAGTGATCATCAGCCCGATCCGCATCAGATATTCCATCATCATTCTCAAATTATTTCTCAAGCAAAACTCGAAGCAACAGTTCAGCACCTCAGAGAATATATTACTGAGCCAGATCGCGCCCTTGAAGTACAGCGACTCTCGAAACAGGTTTATGACTGGTTAATTAAACCATTGGCAGCAGAATTGAATGTTAAACAACCCCAGACATTAGTTTTTGTGCTGGATGGTATGTTGCAAACTATTCCCATGTCTATATTGTACGATGGCAAACAATATTTGATGGAGAATTATGCGATCGCCTTAACTCCTGGCTTACGGTTGCTCAATCCCCAGAAAGTTGACCGTTCCAGTTCATTATTAGCAGGGGGAGTCAGCAAATTTTTACGAGTAGAAGAGCAAGAGTTTGCGGCACTAAGCAATGTGCCTAATGAACTGACAAATTTCACCAAATTCGATAGTCAAATATTATTAAATGAGGAATTCACCCCTTCCAATCTGCTTAAACAACTTAACGAAACCTCTGCCTCCATTGTTCACCTAGCAACTCATGGACAATTTCGCCCTAATCCCCGACAAACTTTCCTCTTGATGTGGCAAAAACTATTAACTATTCAAGAATTTAGTACTCTATTACAGAGCCGAATCAAGGCGATTCCCAATCCGATTGATCTGCTGATACTTAGTGCCTGTGAAACCGCTACTGGCGATCGCCGTGCTGCCTTAGGGTTGGCGGGTATTGCCGTCCGCAATGGCTCTCTTAGTACTCTCGCAACTCTGTGGCAGGTTAATGACGAATCAACTACGGAATTAATGAAACTTTTTTATAAACATTTAGAAACTAACAACAAGGCAGAGGCATTACGCCAGGCACAACTAGATCTCTGGTCAAGAACAGATAAGGATTGGCAAGTTCCTGCTTTTTGGTCAGCTTATGTCATGATTGGGAATTGGCAATAGT
>CALLPS010000346.1 GCA_938015355.1 uncultured Pleurocapsa sp. | reverse complement strand
GTATGACCTTGAACTTTGACAGCTATATTGACGGGACTAAACTCGTTAATTTCATTGACCAATTGGTCTAGGGTTTGTTTTCCTGAAGCAGTTAAATTTGCTGAACCCGTCTGAAATTTCACTTCTCCCCGCACTTTTAGATTGCCGATAGGGGTGGCTTGCTCTACTTGAGTCGCAGACACTTGTTGCACAACTTTATCAGACTTGCCTTTGAGTAATGAAGCCAATTCTGGGTTATCCGCAGCGATGGAGTCAATAATCGAGGCTGTTTGTTGTGCAATGGGATTAAGGTACTGAGAATCGTATAAAGCTTGAGGGTTGCTCGGAATATTATTAATTCTTCCTGATAGAGCGAGAATACCTGCGATCGCTTTAATTCTCTTGTCTAATGTACCTGAATTCATCCAATCTTGAGCTTCTACCGAAGTAAAAAATTTAATCCCTTGATTGATGGTTTGCGCCTCAGCAGTAGCTAAATTACCATCGGTAGCAATCTGTCTCACTAATAACCCTTTATCTTGCAAGGAACTATCTAAACGACGGTAATATGCTTCAACAAAATGCTTTACTGCTTCAGGATTATTCTCTAAAATGCGATCGCTCGCCACCGCCACATCAACAATAGTTTTCGGTGCATCCCCACTACTAATAACTATAGTATTACCTTTCTGTTTGGCTTCTGTTACATAAGGTTCCCAAAGTACCGCCACCGCAATATCTTTGTCTTTTTGCATTTTTGACCAGGCAATACTAGCATCTTCAACTGGTACAATATCTAGATCCGCTAAATTGAAACTATCAAACTTGGTATCTAAAACTGTTGCCAAGAATTCACTGGGAGTATCCCCCGCATAGACAATTTTTAGTCTTTTGCCTTTACTAGCTTGCTCTTGAATTAATTTCTCTAAATCTATTAGGGATTTGAGCTGAGGATAGCGCTTACTATTGAGCACCACCGCATCAGCACCAATAGTGCGATCGATTAAGGCGACAATTTTTCCCTGGGGTTGATGAGTTAAATACTGATCTAGGGTAGTAACAATGATGTCAGCTTTTCCTTGCTCTAAGGCTGCGGCACGGGCTTTTTGAGCGAATTCATCAGCGTAGTTAATGCCCACCCCTCTTTCTAGTAAAGAACCCTGAAAAGCCTGACTACGGATGGTTGAGTAGCCACTAAAAGTGTCCCCTAAAGCATTTAGAGTTACCTTTGCTTGAGGGTTGTTCTGTCTATTGCTGGAAACTTCCCTGGCTGACTGTTGATTGCCCAATATACCTGACTTGAGGGCATACCAACCTCCTCCTGCAAGCAGTGAACCTGTAACTAAAAGGGTTGAAGCTAAAACTAAAATCTCTTTATTTTTTTGTGTGGGCATGATTATTTTTTTGTCTAAATCAACTGCTCCAACCGATTTCCTTCGCGCCCTTGCCTTATAGTTTCGGCTTGCCCAGCTTGGAACTTCTACCTAGTTTAACCTGAATTACTATAGTAGTGCCAATAGTTGAATTGATGGTATTTTTTTACTTACCCGTCTTGATGACTTGTTGCTGATTCTCCTTCGGGACAATTACTAGGATGGCAAGCAACTTCTATGACAGAGATCGCTGCATCTGCTTGATACTTATCCGTAGTGTAAGAAACTCCAGGGTATTCAGGATAAATTCCCGAGAAACCGAGTCCATCAGAGATGAGTTTAAAATATGATGCTCTAAAGCGAATATTGGCTGGATTTTGAGCACCAAAAGTGATATATTCCCTAGACTCACCTTCAATGTTGTATGCCAAAATAGCATCCCCATAGATATCTTCTGCCTGTTTGATAGTTGTCCCAACTTTAACCCCTTCAGCAGTTTGATAGTTTTGATTGTCAGTCATCAAGAGGGTAATCGGATCATTGTCTGTGGGAGTTGAACCATCGGCATGGGATGTAGAACCTGCTGGAAAAAGGATATAGTATTGGACTAAGCCCTGTTTACTAACTGCGATCGCAGCTACATCAACCATAAAAGACGATATCAGCTCAAATTCAGTGTCTGGTGCTGAAATTTGCTTGAGTTCTCTGAGGGTCATCCCCAGTCTGGCTTTACCAATGCCATCAGGAGAAATAAGTAATGCTTCTGCAACAGCAGGTTGCGGACTTATCTGATCTCCTCGGGAGGCTGTTTTCGTTGCGGGGAATTGGGATTCTGTTTTTTGAGGGATACAAGCTGACAAGATCAGCAGGACAAGAAATATAATTTGTTTCATAAAAAATAACTTGGGTTTCAAAGCTCTGATGTATTTATCATTGGCATAAAAAGTTTTCATAACCTAGTACCGCTGTGCTTAAGTAGCAAGTAAGTAAGTGGGTGTAATTAAATATAAGATGATTTATTTTGGGACTAGGGACTAGGGACTAGGGACTAGGGACTGGGAAGTAGCAATGTAAGATATCATCTCTAGTTTCAAGTTAATGAAATAGTGGCTCTATTTGCGCCTCAGTCTACTAGTTAAATACAATAATTACAGCATAGAGTATTTAGCCTTGTTTTTATCAGTTTATAACCACAAAAAACACTATGTAAAATAACTAGTTTATTAGTATAGACGTTTTATTTTTAGATTTATAATCTCAACTAATTTTAATTTTCCTTTAATCTGATTCTTCTATTAGTAAGGTCTGACAAAATAATATTTGTTTGATCGACTTCTGACAGTAGCTGGGATTTTATAAATATAACCAAAAACTTTTTATGCTAATCAAGAATTAGTTGCTCACTATAATGTTATGTTTTATCTTGTTGAATCTTTGTGGTGGATTCAATTTTAAATAAATATAACGTTTCCGTCCCTGGTCAAAGTTCTACTATGGTAGCAATAGAATATTTCTGGAGTTTTCATGGTGATGTTTTCTCGTAACAATTTGGTATATCCTAGTACTACTAAAGTAGAACAGAGTGATAATTATCATGGAGTAGAGATCAAAGATCCTTATCGTTGGTTAGAAAATCCCGACTCAGAATCAACCATCGCTTGGGTAAAAGCTCAAAACGAAGTTACAACTAGCTATTTAGGGACGATTGCGGGGAAAGAAAAGATCCAGTCAAGATTAACCCAGCTATGGAATTATGAGAAATATGGCAGTCCTTTTAAACGAGGACAACGCTATTTTTATTTTAAGAATGATGGTTTACAAAATCAAAGCGTTTTATATACCCTAAACTCTCTGGATGAAGTAGGAAAAGTTCTCTTAGATCCCAATACCTTGTCGGAGGATGGCACCGTAGCCTTATCAGGATTATCGATCAGCGATGATGGCAATTGGCTAGCTTATGGCTTATCTACCGCAGGCTCGGATTGGGTGGAGTATCGGGTGAGAAATATTGCCACAGGAGAAGATAATGGCGATCATCTGCAATGGATTAAATTCTCTGGTGCATCTTGGACAAATGATCATCAAGGGTTTTTCTACAGCCGCTATGATGAGCCGAATGAACAAACTAAACTAGAAGACGTTAATTACTATCAAAAGCTTTATTATCATCGTCTGGGTACAGCACAAGCAGAAGATACCCTAATTTATCATCGCCCCGATCAAAAGGAATGGGGTTTCAGTGGTGGGGTTACAGAAGATGGCAAGTATTTGATTATTAGTGTTTGGTTAGGTACGGATAGTAAAAATCTCGTCTTCTATAAAAACCTGTCCCAGCCTGATAGTGAAGTCGTGGAGTTGATTAGGGAGTTTGAAGCTAGCTATGGCGTAATTGAACATGATCAGGATGTTTTTTGGGTACAGACGGATTTTAATGCGCCGAAAGGAAAAGTAATTGGGATTAATTTACACCATCCTGAAAAGCAAAATTGGCAAGAAATCATTCCCGAAGCCTCAGAAACTCTGGAAAGTGTGGGACTGTTAAACAACCAATTTGTCACGGATTATTTGCAAGATGCGCGATCGCAAATTAAAATTTATGATTTAGATGGTACTTTTGTCCGAGATGTGGAATTACCTGGAATTGGTTCTGTGGGAGGTTTCGGGGGCAAGAGACACGATACGGAAACTTTTTATACTTTTACTAGTTTTACTACCCCTGCAACTATTTATCGCTATGACATGACTACAGGGGAAAGTGAACTTTTCCGTCAGCCAGAAGTGGATTTTGATCCGAACGAATATCAAACCCGACAGGTATTCTATCCCAGCCAGGATGGTACGAAAATCCCCATGTTTATCACCCACAAAAAAGGGATTGAACTAGATAATAATAATCCTACCTATTTATACGCCTATGGTGGGTTTAATATCTCTTTGACTCCCAGTTTCTCCATTAGTAATTTAGTCTGGTTAGAGATGGGAGGAATTTATGCCGTACCGAATTTACGGGGTGGTGGAGAATACGGCGAGGCTTGGCATCAAGCAGGAATGAAAGATCAAAAACAAAACGTCTTTGATGACTTTATTGCCGCAGGAGAATGGTTGATCGAACAAAAATATACTAGCAAGGCAAAATTGGCGATCGCTGGTGGCAGTAACGGCGGCTTATTAGTAGGTGCTTGTATGACTCAACGTCCTGATCTATTTGCAGCGGCAATTCCCGCTGTGGGTGTCTTAGACATGCTAAGATTCCACAAATTCACTATCGGTTGGGCATGGTGTGCGGAATATGGTACTCCAGAAAATGAGCAGGATTTTAAAACTCTCTATGCTTATTCTCCTTTGCATAATCTCCAAGAAGGTACAGCCTATCCTGCTACCATGATTACCACTGCGGATCACGATGATCGGGTTGTCCCAGCCCATAGTTTTAAGTTTGCGGCGGCGCTGCAAGCTGCTCATACAGGAGATAATCCAGTATTAATTAGAATTGAAACTAAGGCGGGTCATGGTGCAGGAAAACCCACAACTAAAATCATTGAAGAAGCGGCGGATAAATGGGCATTTTTAATGGCAAATTTAGAGATGGAATAGTT
>CALLPS010000345.1 GCA_938015355.1 uncultured Pleurocapsa sp. | reverse complement strand
TTTCTGGTCAGCAGCATCCTTGTATAAGGGAACACGGTGATTAATTTCTGCTTGTAACCATTCAGGTAGTTCAGCAAAACCATTAACCTTACAACCATGGGCACTATAAATGAGTTGTCCAGGCTTATTACCCATTTTCATCCAAGGTAGCCAAGGACCAATGCGATCCCAACTCAAGATTACTTGAGATACTTCAGAAATATTGCGATCGTGAAGTTCTGCGGTAGGTACAGTTAGCTTAAATAATTCCGTTGCTTGATAAGTCGGGTGGGGACTATACTCAGCAAATTTAGGATCTTCTGCTAAAGGATTAGGATAGTCACTAAATAGATCGAAGACAAAGGTTGTTGACTCCCCATTAACTTGAGCGGGGAAATTGCCTTTAAATAAACCTTGAACTTGATGATTTGCCACATGAACTACGGGCACAGTTTCCGTTGTCCAAGGATTATACCACTGATGAACTACTTGTTCTGTATAAGGATCGAGATAATAGGTTAATTCACGAGAAGTAAAATCCCAACTCTGATCGCCCTTGGGCAAACAACGACTTACACTCATCCCCACAATTTTAAACAGATGTTTTTTCTTTTCATTGGGGACAAAAGCGTAAAGAGAACCAGTCCATAACAGAAAAGTCGATTTAGATGCCAGAGAGTTACGAGTTTTAACCCAACAGGAAACGTCTAACTCTTCTGTTGTATTAATTTTCTTGATTGAATTAACCATGAGCTTAATTATTAATTTCTGAGTTATAGGTTTAGGTTTCTAATCACAATTCAAATTTGCTTTAAGGTAGCAATTTTGGCAATCAATGTACAACTATTCGTGACCAGGGCTTATCTATCCAAACACTACAGGTCGTCCCAGAGGATTTGCATTTTAGGAAGATCGTTTTGTCCTTTAAAAGGGATTTGTGCATAGCCCTAAATTGGTAAACAATGGTTTCCCTATCTCTTAATTGAGCCTACTATTTCCCTTAATAACGCTTCTTTTAATTATTGTTTGCTGAAATTATCCAGCTTGAGACAATACCCGATCTACTCGATCTAACTCTATTTCCATGAAGTTATCCACTGTCCAGTTACATCTTCGCTGCAACATATGTAGAGGATAAATATGAGAAATACCTACTACCTGAATCTGGGCTCTTTTGGCTGCTTCAATACCCACAGAATTATCTTCAATTGCTAAACATTCTGAAGGCTCTAAGTTTAACTTTTGAGTTGCCAACAAATAGGGGTCAGGGTCAGGTTTACTTTGTTGTAAGTCGTCTCCAGCCACGATTAAATCAAAGTATTCAGCTAGTTGAACTTTCTCTAAAATATATTCAACTTCTGAACGAGTTGTCCCCGTTACCAAAGCAATCGCTATCTGTTTTTCTTTTAACTGAGTCAGAAATTCTTTTAAATTAGAAGGTAAAGGTATTTCAGCTAATTGAGTAATTTTTTGTCGATAACCTTGGGCTTTAGTTTGAATTAGCTTGTCAAGATATTCATCGGGTAAAATACGACCACGATTGGCTAATATATCTCTTAAACAGGCGCGATCGCTCCTGCCACGGCAATATTGGCTGTATTCTTCATCATCAGCCCGTAAATTCTCACTAAGCAAAATATCGGCAATTAATTCTTGATTAATCGCCTCATCATCAATAATTACACCACTAAAATCTAGAAAAACTGCTTTCAGACTCATAGATTACAATAGATCCAAGTAGATCAAAATATTAATTTACAATCGATTTTACTCCTGTACTTAGCTGGTTTGTCCACCAAACATCCTCCGTTAAGATCTGACTAAAACCTGCTTTGCCTAACCAAGCATCCACACTACCCGCAGCATACTCGTTAATGTAAGGTTCTTCAAATATATCTGTCAGCCATGTAGTATTTCGTAAAGTTTTTTGATGACCATCCAAGATGATTACCTGTCCTCCCGGCTTAAGCAAACGATATGCTTCCTGCAACACTGCTTTAGATATAGTAGGGGGCATTTCATGGAATAGTAGGGAGGCGGTAACTAAATCAAATTCACCATCGGCATACTGAGTCTCTTCAGCTAGTCCATGTACCCATTGAATATTTAATCCAGCTTGCTGTGCCTTATAATCAGACATTACCAACATCTGAGGTGATAAATCCAGTCCGATAATCTCAGTATGAGGAAAAGCCTGTTTAAGCATAATTGTAGTTGAACCAGTACCACAACCCAGATCGAGTATTTTATGGGGACTGTCTGTAACTGCTTTAATTACCGCCTCTCTATTCCAATCTTCGTTGGGAGGTAAAGCATGTTTTGTCACCGCATCGTAAGATACGGCGGCGCTAGTGGTGAGGTAGCCCCCTGGAATTCCATGAAAGTTTTGCGAACTATAGTATTCAGGATAAATTAAATCGGGACTTTTAAGGCGATCGCCCACTTCTTTCCAATCAATAGTATCAGCGAGTTCTTTTAATTCCTCACTATTAATCAAAAACCCAAATATGGGCTGTAGAAACTTTTCCCACAGAGTATCTTGACCAGTAGCCATAGGATTAAGGATAAATAATAATTATAGAGCTTTGTCTCTAGTTATTCTAAGCAATTATTCTGAGTTTCGCCTTTGTTGTTGTTATTTAGAGCGCTAAGTGACAAAATAATCTGCTACCCAAACATAAATTGGTAAGATAGCTTATCCAGCTTATCCGCAAAATTGAGGAATGGTGATGCACAGCCCCCAGGAATCTAAAACTTCTTTACTGTCTGATGCCAGCAAAAGATTACAACAAGCTATGGCATACGTCGATATTTCAGAAGATGCGATCGCACGATTACAACATCCCAAAACGAGTCTGACTGTTTCTATTCCTGTCCGCATGGATGATGGAAGTTTAAAGGTATTTTCGGGTTATCGAGTGCGTTATGAAGACACCAGGGGTGCTGGTAAAGGAGGGGTTCGTTATCATCCTGGGGTTACCCTAGATGAGGTACAGTCTTTAGCCTTCTGGATGACCTTTAAATGTGCTTTGCTTGATTTACCCTTTGGTGGTGCTAAGGGAGGAATTACGGTTAATCCGAAGGAATTATCCAAGGCAGAGTTAGAAAGATTGAGTCGGGGCTACATAGATGCGATCGCTGATGCCATCGGTGTTGATATTGATATCCTCGCCCCTGATGTCTATACCAATGCGGTAATTATGGGCTGGATGATGGATCAATACAGCACTATTCAAAGAAAGTTATGCCGTGGGGTAGTTACAGGAAAACCATTGGCTTTAGGGGGCAGCAAAGGTAGGGATACTGCCACAGCAATGGGGGCATTTACCGTAATTCAAGCTATGTTGTCCAAGTTTAAATTAATTACCGAAGAAACTACCGTTGCCATTCAAGGTTTCGGCAATGCAGGTTCAATTTTGGCTGGCTTACTAGCTGAAGCGGGCTATAAAGTAGTTGCTGTCAGCGACTCGAAAGGGGGGATTTATGCACCTCAGGGTTTAGATATTGCCAGTGTCAAAGAACATAAAAATCAGAGTCGAGAAATGAAGGCGGTATACTGCCAAGATACGGTATGCAGCATTATCGAACATCAGGTAATTTCTAATCAGGAATTGCTGGCTTTGGATGTAGATATTTTAATTCCTGCCGCCTTAGAAAATCAAGTTAACCAAGATAATGCAGCGGATATTAAAGCAAAGTATATCTTTGAGGTGGCAAATGGCCCGATCAACTCAGATGCAGATCAAATACTCAGTCAAAGAGGGATTTATGTCTTTCCTGATATTTTGGTCAACGCAGGAGGAGTAACCGTTAGTTATTTTGAATGGGTACAAAACCGTAGCGGTTGGTATTGGACTTTAGATGAAGTAAATCAGCGTCTTCGAGACAAAATGCAGATAGAGGCAGAACAAGTTTGGCAACTAAGTCAAGAGCTAAATATTAGTATTCGTACTGCTGCTTATGTTCATGCCCTTAAGAGATTAGGTATAGCGTTAGATGCCAAGGGAAATAGGAATTATTTTAGGAGTTAGGAGGAATAATACGACTTTCTTTAAGTAGCCAAAAAGCGGTAGTTGTCATTCCTGAATCATCAGGTTGAATTAATAAAAAATGTAGTCCTCCACTAGCCTGTTTCTTCTCCTCATAATTCTTAGCAACGATCGCAGCTTGTGCTAATTCAAAAGTATTAAATACCCAACGATCTCTTAAGCCCGTCTCTAAAATAAAGCCTCCAGACTTACCAACTTCTGTGGGAATATAGTTAACAAAAGCGGGAATTTGTTGCTCAATCCAGCGTGCGAGTTGCATCGATTGTCTCCCTCCATAAACTATGATGCCAGGAATAAAAATATCAGAAGCAAGATTTAAGTTTAGGGGATAAAGTTTCTCTGGGATATTCTTAATCGGAATCGGGCGATCGCAGAATAGATCAATAATTTGCCCCGCAGCTATAGTCGCAATTTGCCACTGATCCCCCCATAGGTTTTCTGGTAAAGCTTGAGGGGGTGCTTTTTCTAAAGCAAGAGGATTGTAATCAGAATTGTCTTGATATTTTTTGCTCAATACTTGTTTTAAAGTTTCTGTGTTTCTTGTCGCTTCAACTTTAATATTTAATTTAGAACCAACAGTAGATAACAAACCTAAGGATTGGGGACGAAAAACTTGGATTTTATCAGGTAAATTTCCCCTGGCTGCAATTAGCATTTGTTGTTCTAACCAGGAAGCAGTCGCATCAACAGAAGAACATTGAGCCGTGTAAATTGGTTCGATGAAATCTGTGTCCGACGAGTTGCCAACACCAGAAGAGATTAAGATACGGTCATCGATGTCTTCACAAATCACTAATTCCCATTGCCGATCCTGTTTACCTGATAGGGAAGGATGATGATAGAAATCAGCTTGCCAAATGTTCATAAAATATTAGACGAGGCTCATTATATAATTCCTATTTTAACTTTCTTTCGTAATAAGTCCCAGAGCAAACGCATCTTAAATATGAGCGAAGATGATAAATTAATTTGGTAATAAAACTAAGGTACAGATTAGGGAGAATGAAACTAGAGCCTATGATTACCCTACTAGATCATTAATAAATAATAGACCTATCTTGAAAATAGACAAATAAAGCGTTACCGATATTGAATTAAGGGTAACGCTCTAATAAATTAGAAATAATCCTGTTTTCTTAAACTGAAAACTTAAAGTCTACTTACGACTGGAGATTACAGGAGCAGGAGTTGAACTAGTTGAACTAGTTGAACTAGTTGAACTGGATCGCTTTCTTCTTCTGGTAGTTCTGGTTTTAGTTGGTTGTTTTTCAGGAGTCTGCATCAGAAATACCACTAAAGGACGACTACGTAATTCTCGTTTAAATAAACGCTGTAAACCCCCCTCTATTTCTATGCGTATTCCTGTCCAGTCAACTTCAATTTCTCCCTCTTTGGTAGTGGAAAATTCGCTCCAGCGATCGCTCAAAATTCTTTCTACAGTTCGACTTACCAATTGTTGTAGTAAAGATTGCTCAACAGAAGTAACAACACCTCGTAAGTGTAAAGCAGGAACAGCAACTAATTTACCGCTCCAATCAACCGCGGTTGCCACAGTGATTACTCCATCTTCAGCAAGCTGCTGTCTTTCCTTCATCACATCGTCTTGAACAATACCTGCCCGATCAACCAGTTCAATACCTGAAGGTACTTCTCCGTTAACACCAATACTGTTTTGCGTCAGTTCAATAATATTACCGTTTTTAATAATGACAATATTTTCTTCAGGAACACCCATCGCTTTTGCCATTCCTGCGTGTTCAACTAACATCCGATGTTCACCGTGGACAGGCACAAAGAACTTGGGTCGAGTTAAATTCAGCATTAACTTGTGGTCTTCTCGCGCACCATGACCTGAGACATGAATTCCTTGCTTACGCCCATAGATTACTTTTGCTCCCTGCATCATCAGACGGTCAATGGTATTAACCACACCAATCGTGTTGCCAGGAATTGGATTAGCAGAGAAAACAATTGTATCTCCTTCTCTAACTCTTACTTGACGATGTTCTCCCCGAGAAATACGAGTCATTGCCGCCAAGGTTTCTCCTTGAGAGCCTGTGCACAGAACTAAAACTTTGTTGTCTGGTAAGCGATTGACTGAACGAAGTGGTTCAAAAATATCATCACGACATTGGATATAGCCTAACTTGCGAGCATGAGCAATCACGTTCAACATAGAACGCCCGACCACCGCTACCTTACGACCGTGCTTTTGAGCTAGATCTAAGATCATATTGACTCGATGCACAGAAGAGGAGAACGTGGTTACCATCAAACGAGCTTCTGCCTGACCAAAGATGCGATCAAGGTTGGGATATACTGAACGCTCGGAAGGTGTATGTCCTGGTACTTCAGCATTTGTTGAATCACTTAACAGACATAACACCCCGTTAGCCCCATGTTCTGCTAGTTTTTGTAAGTCGTAATGTTCTCCATCTACAGGAGTATGGTCAATTTTAAAGTCCCCTGTATGAATGATGACCCCAATAGGAGTATGGATGGCAACGCTAAAACTATCTGCAATAGAATGGGTGTTGCGAATATATTCAGCACGAAAGTGTTTACCGATTTGAACAATATCTCTAGGAAGCACACTTTTGAGGTTCGTGCGATCGCTGACTCCTGCTTCTTCTAGTTTATCGCTCAACAGAGACATTGCTAGTCGAGGGCCATAGATAACAGGAATATCAAACTGTTTCAAGTGATAGGCTATGCCACCAATATGATCTTCATGACCATGGGTCACAATCATGCCCTTGATACGATGGGAATTTTCCCGTAGGTAGGTCATATCAGGCAAAACTATATTAATGCCGTGCATCTGATCTGAAGGAAAGCCTAACCCTGCATCTAAGAGGATAATTTCGTCTTCATATTCAAAGACGCAGGTATTTTTTCCAATCTCATGTAGTCCTCCTAAAGGAATTATTTTAACGGTTGGCTTCTGATTTTTTTTGATTACTTTGCTCATGTGGTTTTGTTTTATGTGGTTATTCGCGCTTTTTTATTTACTCAATAAAAACTGTAAATTTGTCCTAGAATCTAGTTTTGCGTCGTGTCTTCTAAGATCTACAAAATTAACTTACTCAATAATCTCTCTCAAATAACTTTTCTAAGCTTGTCAATATTAGCTGCAAAAAAAATTTGTGGTTAGTAAACTTCTATGTTACTTACGAAAATTCATGATTCATGATGAATTTTAGATTTAGACTATTTGTAATAGTAATAGAATAATAATTAACTTTTTCTGTCTCCTCGGATATATTATGTTCCCTTTCCTGTCCCAGAAATAGCAGGTAAAAGCATAAAGTTAACTGAGTTAAATTAAATTTAGCTCTTGTAAAACTATTTTTAAATTCTCTAATAAATCTAATTGTAACTCACATAAAGGTGTCCGCAACTTTCCCATCTTCCACCCCTGTAAATTCAATGCCGTTTTAACAGGAATCGGATTAGTAGTCATAAAAAGAGACTGGAACAAAGGAAAAAGCTTCAACTGCATGGTGGTAGCCTGTTGATTATCCCCAGTAACAAATGCTTCAATCATAGTTTGCATTTCCTTGCCCACTAAATGGGAAGCAACACTGACAACCCCACAACTGCCTACAGTTAACATCGGCAAGGTCAGGGCATCTTCCCCTGAATAAATGGCAAAATTAGCGGGGGTTAAACACCTAATTTTACATGCTTGTTCAATATTGCCACTGGCTTCTTTAATTGCTACCACATTACTCAATTGCGCCAGATTAGCTACGGTTTCAGGCTCTAGGTTACATCCCGTTCTTCCTGGAACATTGTAAAGCATGATCGGTAGCTCTGGACAAGCTTCGGCGATCGCCTTAAAGTGTTGATATAGTCCTGACTGCGGAGGCTTGTTGTAGTATGGCACCACTTGCAATGAACCATCGAGATCCAGTTTAGCAGCTTTTTCCGTAGCGGCGATCGCTTCTGTGGTGGAATTAGAGCCTGTGCCAGCAATTATCTTGGCTTTATGACCCACTGCCTCCTTGACAACTTTAAACAATTCATATTCTTCTGTCCAACTTAGGGTGGGAGACTCTCCTGTCGTACCACAAATTACGAGGCTGTCGCTACCATTATCTACCAGATGTACCGCCAACTTCTCTGCTACCGCGTAATTAACGCTACCATCTTCAGCAAACGGGGTCACCATTGCCGTAATCACTCTACCAAAAGGTTCTTCTCGCATCTATCTCTACTTTACTCATCATTTGCTTATCCAGTAACTCAATATAGTGTTGGGAAATAGTATCTAAAATTCAATTTCTCAAACCTACAGTGGCTTATTTCTATCGCGTCTAAACGCTCACTGCCGAATCGCTAACACTTAGTAAATTCTTGTCTAACAGTAATTCTGCTATTTGAATCGCGTTAAGAGCAGCTCCTTTACGAATTTGATCGCCACAAAGCCACAATTCTAAACCACAATCGTGAGAAATATCCTGACGAATCCTACCTACTAACACAGGATCTTGTCCTGTTGCATCTATCGGCATGGGAAAATAGTTGCTCTGCCAGTCTTCGACTAATTTTACTCCTGGTGCTGCGGCAATCAATTCTCTAGCCTTTTCAACGGGGAAGGGCTGTTCAAACTCTATATTGACGGTTTCTGAGTGAGCACGGAGAATTGGAACACGGACGCAGGTAGCACTAACTCTAATCTCAGGGGAATTGAAAATCTTCCGCGTTTCATTAACCATTTTCATTTCTTCCTCACAATACCCTTGATCGTCAAGAGGAGAATTATGGGGAAATAGATTAAAAGCAATCGGGTAGGGTAATATTTCCGCTTTCGGCTCTTTTCCGTCTAAAATGTCCCTCGCTTGAATTTTAGCTTCTTCCATTGCCCTTGCTCCTGCTCCAGAGGCAGATTGATAAGTAGCAACCACAACTCGCTTAATCGGCTGTATTTGATGCAGAGGATAAATTGCTACTCCCATCAAAATAGTGGTGCAATTTGGATTGGCAATAATTCCTTGATGGTTAACGGCAGCCTCAGGATTAATTTCGGGGACAATTAAGGGCACAGTATCATCCATCCGAAAAGCGCTGGAGTTATCGATGACGACTGCCCCCGCTGCCACCGCTTTTTTTGCCCAGGCTTTAGAAGTAGATCCCCCCGCAGATGCCAATACAATATCTACATCCTCAAAAGAATTATCTTGAACCGCTTCTACGATAATTTCTTGACTCTTAAATGTTACTGTACTGCCCGCAGAACGAGGAGAAGCTAATAACTTTAAATTCTTGATGGGAAATTTGCGTTCGGCAAGTAATTCTAGTAGCTCTTTTCCTACTGCCCCAGTTGCCCCTAAAATAGCTATGTTAACGTTTTTAGACAATTATATTGACCTCCTGATATTTTGTTTGATGGCTCATATTGACGGAAATTTATCTATAAGATTTATTTATATTCTTAATCTATATCCAAAGTCTTTTATGTATCGCTAGTCTAATATAATCGAAATATAGATAGTATCAATTATTCTCAGAAATTTATTAAGCTCCAATAATCTAAATTCGTTAATAAACTCTATATATCTGATAAGTTACTGTTTGATTTATTGATAAATAGTATCACAATGTCTAAACAATTATGACTATCAGCTTTACGGTCTGCAACACTGGTACACATTTACTCTAGCCAATTTGAATTTAGCATCAAATATGTACACCTAGAGAAGAAAAGATGTAGCTAGTCCGATAGATATACTATTATGACTATTGGCTCGTGGAAATTGGCTTGGAGAAAAACTGTTAACAATTGTTTTGATAACTAAAGTTTTTCAGTAAAAGGCAGATTATTATTGTAGCAAGCATTTGCCAACTAAAATATTGTCAGTTTTAACTTTCCCTTAAGTTAATTCTCTCCTAGATCCACCATAAAATTAATCAAGTAGTTTTGAGATATTAGCATTGATGAAAGTAACCCAGGAGAGACTTCCCGAAAGTCAAGTTGGTTTAAATATAGAAATTGCCCCAGAAGCATCTCGCAGCGCCTATGAAAAAATGGTGCAGAATCTTTCTCGCTCCAGCAATATTCCTGGGTTTCGTAAAGGTAAGGTGCCTCGTCGAATTTTATTGCAGAGAATTGGCGTTGATCGCATCAAAGCGGCGGCGCTGGAAGAATTGATTCAGAAATCTTTACAAGATGCGATTGAACAGGAATCGATTGAGGCTTTAGGACAGCCTAATTTGCGTTCTAATTTTGAAGAACTCTTAGGACAGTATAATCCTGGAGATGCTCTAAGTTTTTCGATCGCCGTAGATGTTCCTCCGACATTAGAGCTAGCGGATTACAATAACTTAAGTGTTACAGCGGAAGAAATAGTCTATCAACCCGAAAAAGTAGACGAATTTATTGAGCAGAGTCGCGAGCAAAAAGCGGATTTAGTCCCCGTAGAAGATCGCCCAGCAGAAATGGGAGATGTCGCGTTTGTCGATTTTAAAGGAACTCTCGCCGCGGAGGGAGAAGAGGGCAAAGAAATTGAGGGCGGCAGTGCCACTAATTTTCAGGTAGAGATTGCCGAAGGAAAGCTGATTCCAGGAATGGTTGAAGGAATTGTCGGCATGAAGCCAGAAGAAACCAAAGACGTGGCAGTGACTTTCCCCGAAGATTATCCTCAAGAAGATTTAGCAGGGAAGCCCGCTGTATTTAGCATTACCCTTAATGAACTAAAAACCAAAGAGTTACCAGAATTAGATGACGACTTTGCTCAAGAAGTCAGTGATGATGAGTTTGAAACCTTTGCTGCTTATAAAGAGTCTTTAGAAAAACAGTTTAAAGAACAAGCAGAAGACAAAACCAATAATAACATCAATGGAGCGATCGCTGATCTGCTTTTAGAACAAAATACCGTAGACTTACCCGAGTCCTTAGTTCAAGAAGAAGTTACTAGTGTCTTAACTAAAACTTTGATGCAAATGCAGCAAATGGGATTAGACGTAAAACAGTTGTTTAATTCCGATAACGTTCCCATGTTGCGAGATAACGCTCGACCAGAAGCGGTAAGTAACTTGCAAAAGTCTTTAATCCTCAAAGAAATTGCTAGCAAAGAGAACTTAGAACCCGATGAGGCGGCAATCAATGCCAAAATAGCCGAAATTAGACCTGAACTTGCGGGACAAGAAGTTGATGAAGATCGCTTGTTAGAAATGGTTACAGAAGACTTATTAAGCGAGAACACCTATCGCTTTCTGCGAGAAAAAGCTCAGATTGAACTTGTTCCCGAAGGTTCTCTGGCTGAATCAGAAGCAGAAACTATTGACGCGGAAGATGCTGATACTGAAGGAGAGGCGGTGGAAGTTGAAGTAGTTGCTGATCCCGAATAGGACGATATATTGGGGAGGAATTGGGGCTGATCAAAAAGTTATTAGTTGTTAGTAATTAGTTATTAGTTAATTTAGACTAAATATTTTTTATTAAACAGCAATTATCACTGAAAACTCTGATTTCTCACCAACTTTAATCTTGCTGTTGACAACTGATGAAGTCAGTTGAGTCATAATAAACATGAAGCTATTTGCAATTTATCTTAAATAATAGTTAAGCAAATTAGCATTGAGTATATAAATATAGACAAATTTTTGGCAGGAATCTATGCTGGAATCCCATTCACCTTACGGCTTTCTCGTTAGCAAAAACCGACCACAAGTAAGCTCAATGCTTACTGAAGGCAACGTTGTTCCGATGGTGGTAGAACAATCTGGCATCGGCGAAAGAGCTTTTGACATTTATTCCCGTCTGCTGCGGGAGCGTATTATCTTTTTGGGTACGCCTATCGATGATAAAGTGGCTGATTCGGTTGTAGCTCAGTTACTATATTTGGAAGCAGAAGACCCTGAAAAAGATATTCAAATTTATATCAATTCTCCTGGTGGTTCTGTCTATTCAGGTATGGCAATGTACGACACTATGCAACAAATCCAACCAGATATCGTAACGATTTGTTATGGTATTGCTGCCAGTATGGGAGCTTTCTTATTATCTGGTGGAACAAAAGGTAAGCGAATGGCTTTGCCCAGCTCGCGAATCATGATTCATCAACCTTTAGGTGGCGCGCAAGGACAGGCAACTGACATTGAAATTCAAGCCAAAGAGATCTTATATATTAAGCAAAGGTTAAATGAATTGATTGCAGGACATACTGGTCAACCTTTTGATAAAATAGCTGCCGATACGGAAAGAGATTTCTATATGTCTTCAGAGGATGCTGTGGAATATGGGTTAATTGACAAAGTTATCACCAAGTCGAACGCGACACTCTCCCCTACTACCTAAAATTGCTCTAATTAGTACGAGGTCTATATGTCTAAATACGACTCCCATCTAAAATGTTCGTTTTGCGGAAAATCTCAAGAGCAGGTCAGGAAACTTATTGCTGGCCCTGGGGTTTATATTTGTGATGAATGTGTTGAACTGTGTAACGAAATTCTAGATGAGGAGTTGATTGAAGATGGTGCGATTGTATCTTCTTCGGCTGTATCTAATAGTTCGGATGCGAAACCAGCTAAAAAGCGCAATAAAAAATCAGGTGGCATCTCTTTTGGCGATATTCCCAAACCGATCGAAATTAAACAGTGTTTAGATGAGCATGTGATTGGTCAGGAAGAAGCGAAAAAAGTTCTTTCTGTTGGGGTATACAATCATTACAAGCGTCTGAGTATTACAAACAAGGACAAGGATGCAGAAGATCCTGTTGAGTTACAGAAATCTAACGTCTTGTTGATTGGCCCTACTGGTTGCGGAAAAACTTTATTAGCGCAAACTCTGGCAAAAGTACTCCAAGTTCCCTTTGCCGTGGCTGATGCGACGACCCTAACCGAAGCAGGTTATGTGGGGGAAGATGTGGAAAATATTCTGCTGCGCCTATTGCAAGTTGCCGATTTGGATGTGGAGGAGGCTCAAAGAGGCATTATCTACATCGACGAAATTGATAAAATCGCCCGCAAAAGTGAAAATGCTTCGATTACCCGTGATGTTTCAGGAGAAGGGGTACAGCAGGCACTACTAAAAATGTTAGAGGGAACAGTAGCTAATGTTCCACCTCAAGGAGGGCGAAAACATCCCTATCAAGACTGTATTCAAATTGATACCAAGAATATTCTCTTTATCTGTGGTGGGGCATTTGTTGGCTTAGACAAAGTAGTGGAACGTCGCATGGGTAAGAAGTCTATTGGCTTTATCCAGAAAGGAGATAAGCCTGCCCTCAAAGAAAAACGGACTGCCGATATTTTGCAGAAGTTGGAATTAGATGATCTGGTCAAGTTTGGCATGATTCCCGAATTTGTGGGACGGATTCCCGTAACTGCGGCTCTGGAATCACTGGATGAAGAGGCTTTAGTCCAGATCTTGACTAAACCCCGCAACGCCATTGTTAAGCAGTATCAGAAGCTTTTGAGGATGGATAATATTGAGCTTGATTTTACCGAAGGTGCGATTAAAGCCCTTGCTAAAGAGGCATATCGTCGTAAGACTGGCGCTAGAGCTTTGCGGGGTATTGTTGAGGAATTGATGTTAGAGGTAATGTACGAAATTCCTTCTCGTGAGGATGTGCATAAATGTACGATTACACAAGAGATGGTCGAGAATCGTTCTACTGCGGAATTGATTGTTCATCCTGCTTCTTATCCCAAGCCTGAATCTGCTTAATTTAACTATACTATTGTTGAATCATTAAAAAGCGATCGCATTTTATTGGAGTAATTTGCGATCTGAAGGCTATGCGCAGCGTGATCGCTTTTTTTAGTGGTGATCTGTCTTGTTTTGCTATTTGAGGGAACTATAAAATAGATCAAGAGAAGCTAAATCTAGTTGTCGGGATGAATCGATGCAGAGAAGTATCCTTAATAAAATTTATCAAGTTCAATCCCAGCTAAGTAAACGGGGTGGGAGAGAAACTCTGCTAGGAAAAAATCTAGATACAAATGAATTGGTAGTTATTAAACTACTTAAGTTTGGTTTAGATGCAGATTGGTCAGATTTCAAACTCTTTGCCAGAGAAGCTCAGACTTTAAAAAATATCGATCATCCTGCAATTCCTAATTATTTAGATTACTTTGAATTAGATCTGCCAAGTTGCAAAGGATTTGCCCTAGTTCAAGAATATATCGCAGCACCCTCTCTAGAAGCTGCACTCAAAGCTGGAAGAACTTTTAGTGAGTTGGAGATTAAACAAATAGCAGAAGCCTTGCTTAATATTTTGCAATATCTTCATCAAAGACAGCCAGCAATCATTCATCGGGATCTTAAACCCAGTAA
>CALLPS010000344.1 GCA_938015355.1 uncultured Pleurocapsa sp. | reverse complement strand
TAATGCGATAAGTATTTTCATAGCCTTTAAGCTTTTTAACTCCATCAGGACGAGGATTATCTTCCAAAAGCCGAATTTCATCTAATAAGCGCGATCTCATCTTGTGAGGAAGATTGTTCAGTTGTTTTTGAACAGGTTTTGGAATAATTATCTGATAGCTCATCCCTGAGTCGCTTTATACTCTTCAAGAGTCAAATAATCCCCCGTGTTATAGGCTAATTTAGAGGCTGTAATATTAGCCTGTTCCTCCTCAGAAATACCATCTTCAACATATCGCCCCTTGATAAACAAAGCAAAATCAAGCAATTGAGACAAAAGCGGTTCGGGTATTTGATCGATTTCTTCAAGAAGTTGTTCTTTTAAACTTATCGTTTTGTCCATAAAAAATTGATACCCTAAATTGAGCGAAAATCAAAAATATACGATAACAATCTTAAAAATTATTTTAATGCTAGCAAAACAGAGGATGGTAATGTCCATCAAAACTTAGATATATCAATTATTGTTGACTAAACTTACCATTCGTCACCATAATCTTCTTCGTCTGGTCGGTCTTTAGTGGAAGAGCTTAAGTTTGATTGAGATGATATTTCAGGTACTAGGGGAGATTCCTCTTCAATATAGTCAGTATTATCTAGATGTACTAACTCTCCTTCAAAACTATGAGTCAAGCTTTCTATGGCTTGTTGCAAATCAGCATTAAGATAATCTTGGTTTGAACCTAGTTCAGTAATAGCTGGGGAAGTTAGATCTTGGTTGTCAGATGCGATCGCAGTTGAGGTCGAACTAGATATCGGCGGTGTTTCCATCGTCTGAGCTGGATTATTGCCCAACTCTGAATTATGATTTGTCGTAGCAGGATTTACTGGCTTCTGGGGTAATGTAGCTGGTTGCAATGTAACATTCTGAGTTACTTGAGTCTGAGCTACTTGAGATTGAGCTACTTGATTCTGAACTGGTATGTTATGAGGCTTAATTGTTTCATTGGGTGCGGCAAAGGTATCTGCGGGGGTAGGAGAAGTACGAGGTTTTTCTGCTAGAGGTGGGGCAATTACCTCTGTAGATTGTTTGGTTGGCGGAATAGAGTTCTTAGCTGAATTATTTACTGGATTATTAACACTATTAGCTGAATTATTTTTGGTATTAGCAACTTCTAGTTGAACTCTAACTTTACGCTGACACACCTGAGCAAATGCAGCTTCAATGTTGGGAACTTTGCCCTGGTGGAGTTTCTGGAGATTTGCCGAACTAATCCCGACGATCGCACTTAAACCATCAAAACTAACTAGATGACACCGCTGCTTTAATAAAGCTTGGGTTGTGGGGGGCTGCAAACAGCTCACAACTTTACTCCATATTTCTTGATTAGCAACGGGATCTTGATTGGGATTGGGAGCGACTGGTTCGACAACTGATTGCGAGACGGTCACAGGAGCTAATTCAGTAGCCATGACTCTCTCTACTGGAACTTTATTGCTCATCTGCTCAATAGGATGGTGATTAGCCGTTTCTACTGGCTTAGATTCGGGTTGTGGAGTCGTTTGAGGGGTCTGAGGTGTTTGGGTAATATTTTTTTCTGAGGGAACATGGGGAACGGCAATAGTATTTTGAGGAATTACTGCCACTGGGATAGATTTTTGGGAATTAGTTACTGTTTGAGATTGACTAGGGGTTGGAGGGGAATTTACTATCGTTACAGTTTGATTTGCGATCGCCCTACTCACTTGGGGTAATAATCCCAGCAAAGTTACTTCTAACCACAGACGAGGTTGGGTAGTATGTTTTAATTGACTTTCTGCTTCTTTTAAATGCTGTTGTCCCCGCAAAATTGACGAGGTATCCCAATTATTCGCTTCCCTACACAATTGTTGCCAGCAGGTTTCCGTAACCGCCGTCATATCAGGGCGTTGGGGTGCAGTCTTAGCAATCAGCAGATTGAGATAAAAACTGGCTAAATTCTGCAATACCACTAATGGCTCTCTTCCCCGATCTAACAGACTACGACACTGTTCTAAAACTGCTAAAGAATCACTACCATTAATTGCCTGGAGTAAGGCTAATAAATCTTGTTCTGGTACTGCCCCTACCAAATCCCAGACCTTCCCTACCGAGATACTTTCAGGTAACAGACTCAACTGATCTAATAAACTTTCCGCATCCCGCAAACCACCGTTCGCAATTTGGGAAATTAGAGTCAAGGCATCATCGGCGATCGCAATGTTTTCCTCATCCGCAATATATCTAAGATGCTTCGTCATCTCTGTCAAGGGAATACGCCGATAATCAAACCGTTGACAACGGGAAATAATTGTCGAGAGAACCCTTTCGGGATCAGTCGTTGCTAATATGAAAATTACTTTTGGAGGTGGAGCTTCTAAAGTTTTCAGCAGGGCGTTAAAGGCTGCGGTACTTAGCATATGGCAATTGTGAACTAATAAGCCATTGGCGACAAAATTATGATTGTCCGCTACTTCAAGATCGTAAACTTTTTCACAACCAGCGTGGCTTACAGATTCGACCTTCTCCAAATTTGTAGTCCATTGAAGGGATTGAGTATTGTTGTAAGTCTGACAACCATTTTCGACTAGATTTTGCTCCCATCTTGACGTAGTAGTAAGTTTTTTGTGTCGATTTTCTAGTATAAGATTTTGAACTTGCGGGATATCCAATATCTGTAAGCCATTGAGCAATAATTTGATTCTCTCTTTGAGAAAATCCTTCAGTGTGAAGAAAAACTGCGGGACTACCTTGTGGACTAAGTTGGAGAGAGCCGTCATCCATGTACCACCAGGCAAGTCCTTCTGGTGTAATAAGTTTAAGCCATTTTTTGGAAACTGATTTACTTCCAGCACGCGGCTTAACAACGGTATAAACTTCTTGTAACTGAGGATGACAAGCTGTTTGGCAAACGGTCGATTCTTTGCCATATCCCCGATTAACGACATTTTGTACCTGTGGACGCAATTGTGGTAATCGAGTTGCTTTGTACTCCATCCATTCTTGCTGCTTAGATCCGTGAGTCCAGCGTAATCGAGGAAATCTGCTGTATGAGTTTGGATATTCGATGCTTCCATCCCCAAGTAAAGTTCCGTAGATGAGTCCCCATTGATCAGTTTGTAATTGTTGACAGGAATCGATAAAATCTTTGCCCCGCTTATCCCAGAGTCCATGAGATTTTTTATAAGGATGTCTTGTCCAATAGGATTGGATACTTTTAAGACCTTTGCCTTTTTTTTGTAGGAAGTTGGGAATATCGAGTTTTTCTTGACACCCGCATTGACATAAAGGTCGTATTGCTTCTGCTTGTTGAAGAATTTTGCTGAGGTTATAAGACTTGCTGCCGTACTTATTCCCTCTAAACTGATGTCCTGCTGCAAATCGGCGTTGTCTTCCATCAGTGCCATATTTGTAGATGGCAGTCTCACACCCGCACTCACAGGGGATAGTATCTTCATTCCTTCTTTGAGCTTTTCTGCCTCTATCCATCCTGTTTCTGTCCGAATGAGATGATTTGCTGTACAACGAATTTGATAATTACCAGTTTTGATGGTTAGAGTTTTCTTCGTTCCCCGTTCTAGCCAGCGGATAACTGTTTTATATTCCCATATATTTGTATTTTCGTTGTAGCTGAGAACCTTTTTTCCTTTGAGTTCAGGATTATCGATTCGCATTAATCCTGAACTAGTTTGGATTAGCGAGTCTCCAGTTAAACATTCATCAATGATGTAAATCTTATAACGACGTTGTTCAATATGCCCGAATATCGATCTTTCAATAATTTCACGAATATTATCAACTCCCGTATGACTAGCAGCATCAATTTCTTTTACAGATGGCTCTGCCCCCCTGGCGATCGCTAAACAAGATTTACATTTACCACAGGGATGGGGCGTAGGCTGACTACTAGCCAAACAATTTAGAGATTTTGCTAGAATTCTGGCACTAGAAGTTTTACCTGTTCCTCTAGGGCCAGTAAAAAGATAAGCAGGGGCAATTTTTTCTTGTTTTAAAGCGTTGCTGAGGGTCAAAGCGATCGTTTCCTGACCCACTAAATCGTTAAAAGTTTGTGGTCGATACTTGTGATGAAGAGGTTCGTAAGGCATAGTTAATGTGGATTTTTAATTTTCCACTAACCAGTGGAAAATTAACCCTGTACAATTGAGCAATATTTGTTCACAAATGACATTGTTCACTGCGTGAAATTTAGTTTAGCTTCACTCGTAAAATCAGTATATTTGATCTAAGGTAATGAGTCATACCATTGGGCAAGCCAAGCAAAATAAACAACAATCAAACTTTAACTCATCCCAGGCGGATCAAGACTCGAACCAGCCTGAATCAAGCACCCTAGAGCCAATGTCCCGATTATCAGATACCGACTATGAATTTTTGTTCAATCAATTATTAGAAGGAATTGCTCATGGTTGGCATGATCGCCGAATTATTAAGTTTTTCAAACAATTAGATGATCGGGGAAAATCATCAGATTGGGTTGATTGGCTAGATCGTGTCCGAGTCAAGCTATTGAAATTACCACTTCAATCTAAGCGTCAGCTAGGAACAATGATGATTCGTTTAGGGGAACTGACTCAGTCTGCCACGGAAGTAGAACCAATCGGAGCAGCATCTCATCGTATTGGTAGAGAATTATTGTTTGGCAACACCCAAGCCATAGTTTGGGAATATGACGGGCCAGATCTTGTACCCGAAGCCGCAAAAACGCCCCACGTTGAGACAGAAAAAGAATTATCACAGAGATTACCGACTGATTTTGTGGCATTAAGTCAGACCGAGGTTGAAGATACAAAACTCAATTTAACTTCGGAATCCCTCAAGCAAGCAACAGAGAGTAGTTCAGATAATTTAGATAAATCTTCTCTTGTAGACTCGACTCCTGAGAATTTAAGCGTGACAGTGGATTCAACGGCAGAATTGGAATTAGCCACTAATCCAGCTATAGAAGATAGTATAGCATCTGAGTCCAAGGAATTATCAGATGCTATTGAAGCCCTTGACGATGTTTCGGCAAATCCGCCATTGTCTATAGATGCTAATCAGCATGATCCCGTGGCAATTGATATGCAGCAGGTAATGCACCTAATTCAAGAAGATAACGAACTAGCGCAACAGATATCTCAAAAATTGAATGGTTCTTTGGCACAATCCCCCGAGGTAAAAGCTATCGAGCCGTCAGACACCATAGTATCAGACACCATGGTAACTGAGGAACTGGATGAATCAAGTCTTGAATTAATTGAAAGTTGGTTTAATTTAGGTTTAAAACAGGTCAGTGCAGGAGAATTCTCCAAAGCGATCGCATCCTGGGAAAAAGCCTTAAACATCAATCCCAACCTATCAGAAGCGTGGCATAATCGAGGTAGTGCCCTAGGTCGCCTAGGGAATTATGAAGCAGCAGTGGAGTCATTTCAAAGTGCCCTGACAATTGACCCCGATAACTATCAAGCCTGGAATGATCGCGCTCATGCCTTATACCAGCTACAGAATTGGGCAGAAGCCGTAAGTAGTTGGAGCAATGCCATTAAAATTATGCCAGGAAATCATCTATTCTGGTATAACCGGGGCTGTGCCCTAGAACAGCTAGAAAAATGGCAAGATGCGATCGCTAGCTATGAAAAAGCCCTAGAAATCAAACCCGATTTTCAGTTAGGACGTTCAAGATATATTAATCTAGTAGCAGATAATTCTCGCCCAAATTAGCTAAGATGACGGTAATCAATATATCGGGTAAACTTTATTATCCTAAAGATGTAATTTCATCTTCAGACTTAGTGATCAATTATTATTTGAATTTTGGCTATTTATGACTGAATCATCGAACAGCACAATGGAAGAAACCAGAATATCGAGTGAAGAAAGAGTAACTCAGTTGAGAGATCTCATTGATACTCTAAGAATCGCTGAAGAGATAGCTGCTAAAGGTTATCTAATTAGTAGCTCCGAACTGGCAGATCTGATGGATATTAATGCTAGTGCTGTAACTAGCAGAGGTGATCACTGGTCTTGGCGCAATTGGGTTGTTTCTAGAGTAAGGCGAGAAGGGAATCAAATTCTGTGGCAATTAGAAAGGGTTGATTAATTAAGAAACCATGACTTTATCCGTACCTAATAATGAACAACTTATAGTTCGTCCTCTTCAACATCGTGACGTGGATGCTATTAACGCTTTGGTGAGCGAATATGTCGCCAAAGAAACTTCCAAACGTCTGATAACTATCGATAGAGAACTAGAACAGGTGGGTTCTTGGTACGGATTAAAAAGATTTTTGGGTCTTTTACCCCGTTCCTATTATCATGGTTGGCGAGTTTATGTCGCGCAACATCTAGAAGAAGTTATCGGCTTAATTCAAGTTTCCTCCCTCAACAGTACCCGCAGCACTTGGAGAGTTGAGCGAGTTCTGCTCAACAGTAATTCTCCCAACTTAGAGCTACTCAAAACTCAAAAGGAAATTGGCTCGCAGTTGCTACGCTACTGTCTCCAAAATATTTGGGAAGCGAGAACTTGGATGCTGGAGGTCAACGTGAATGAGAAAAACCATTTGGCTCTTTATCGAGAAAATGGTTTTCAACCACTAGCACAAATGACCTACTGGCAAATTTCTGCGGAGCTAATCTCCCAGCTAGCCCAACAAGATCCAGATCTACCGAACTTTTTACCCATCAGTAACGCTGATGCACCTTTGCTATATCAATTAGACTGCGTTTCTATGCCTCCTCTATTGAGACAGGTTTTTGACCGTCATGTAGAAGATTTTAAATCTGGCATGATCCAAAATGCTGTCAGCCAGATTCGACTTTGGCTCAATGGGACAGATGTAGTTAGTGGTTATGTTTTTGAACCACAGCGCAAAGCAGCGATTGGTTATTTTAGAATCGAGTCTTCTCAAGATGGTTCTCGTCCTCACCGAGCGCAGTTAACAGTAAATCCTGCCTATACTTGGCTTTATCCGAAATTGACGATCAAAATGGCGCAAATTGTCCAAGAATCTCTAGATCGAAAACGGGGTTTAGCCAATGATAATCACTTGTATTCTCAGCCTTTGGAAATAGTTTCGGCGGACTATCAACCAGAAAGAGAGGAATATTTTAACAAAATTGGAGCCTCTTCCGTAGAGCATACTCTCCTCATGTCCCGTTCAGTATGGCATAAAATCAAGGAGGCTAAGCCATTAGAGGGGTTACAGCTATCTGATGTTCTACAAGGCTTTAAACCCGCACGAGCTCCTATTCCGTCTCGTATATCTTGGTTGAAATCTCTATCTGGTTCCTATCAAAATATTGTTAGACAAAAGAATATTTTTCGCTCTAAATCTAGCCAATTTGCCACCGTGAAGAAAAATAAATCTGGTGAATCTTTTAAACCCCCCAATGGTGGACTAGTCTAATCAGTGATGAAAAGAGTTTCAGCTTTGGGGTTAGATGTAGGAAAAAAGCGGATCGGAGTTGCTGGCTGTGATGGTACTGGTCTAATTGCTACTGGTTTAACTACTATTAACTGTACTTCTTGGACTGAAGACGTTAGGCAATTAAAAAATATAATCGAAGAGAGAGAGGTCGATATTTTAGTAATCGGTCTTCCTTACAATCTAGATGGCACTATCGGGTTTCAAGCAAAGCAAGTCCAGAAATTTGCCAACAAAATTTCTCGCAGTTTACAAATTCCTATTGAATACGTAGATGAGCGTTTAACGTCTGTTGAAGCGGAATCACAACTAAAGGCTCAAAAAAAGTTTTCTAGCCGTAATAAAGGGGCAATTGACCGTCGTGCAGCGGCTATAATTCTACAACAATGGCTCGATATGCGACGAGTAACAATAAGCAGGGGTGAATCCAAGATCGAAGATAGTAGAGATAAAAAAGAATGATAAAGGGGCGAAGCCCCAGCTACAAGCTATAAGCTATAAGCTAGAGGACGATATATCTCAGATATCTATGATCTTTTTCTCCGTCCTCATAATTTATCCCTGATCCTTGTTACTGAATTGGCATCGCGTCAGAGATCGTAACTTTAGGCATGGGTTTACCAGTCAGACAATGCCAGTGACAGGTAAATAAATCTGGTTTTTGGGTTTTAAGAGTTATCAATGCAGGTGCAGCAGGAAAAGGCCACAATCGATCAAACACAATTTCACCATTGTACAGGCTAAATTGAAGAAGATAGGTTGCTGGGGGTGCATCTAAAGAATCGAGTAATCCCTCAGCCAAACCATGAATAGACCTTCGTTGACGTTTTGGTATCGACACGGGATGTTCATAGGAGTTAGGCATCGAACCTTCTCCGATTATCTCGGCAAAGAATGGTTTGTCCGTCAAAATTACGGGCAACCAAAGATGACCTAACCATGAATCCCCAACACTAGTTTTAAATCCTAAATTTTTTTCTACCCAGCGTCTTCGGGCGTTAATATCTTTGCAAGCAGAATATATTTTTCTTTGAGGGAAATCAAAATAATCTGGTAGTTGAATTGTGAGGGGACAATATATCGAAGTGCTGTTCTTGTCTTTGGTAATGCTTCTAGAGTTTCTCGACCAGAGAGTGGCAGCGGAGATAATTTCTACAGCCTTTGACGGAGAATGTTCTGCAATACTATATTGCAAGGCTTCTACCATCTTTTGAGTAACGGGCGATGCCGAAATTAATTTTCCTTGATCGCTAACGTCGGCGTTGATAATAATTACAACTTTTTCCATTCCCCTTCCATCATTATGAGATTTTGCCATAGCTGTTGTGAGTCGAACAGTATTTTTTCCCTGGTTTAAATGCGTTACCGAAACTATTATCCTTGCTACTCCTGACAAGAGAAAAAACAGTTCGTACCGTAATGTTTGTAGGGCATAGTTGAATTGTGAATTTATCTATCGTTAGAGTTAGTTTAATGTACCTATAGCCAAAGCAGTAAACTTTGGGTGATACTAGAACATGAGCTCGAAAGCGTGAACCGACAATTTCGGCGTAATCATTATATCTGCTGGCTACTTTACAAGTAACTGTTTCTTGACGGAAAGAGTTTACTTTTAAGCAGTTCTTATCATAATTGCTTGACGACTAAATTTTCAAGAGAGCAGGTAAATAATTTAATAATTCAACAATATCAACAGTAAAGTAACAAGTTAGCCCAATTGTAATGAATTAGCTAGTTTTAACTATGAAAAAAAATAATTAACGATATTAAGTCGATTTTCTCCAAATATCAGGTCAAATCGCCTCTCAATTTGGTTATGCTAAAGCTTTGGGGTAATTAAGCATTTAAGCATCACTGAATTACCTATCATTAAATCAATGCCAAGTTAAAGTTATCTAACCTGGATCAATTCTTAATCAATAATAAAGAGCATTTTTAGAATTTAAAATATGGAACTACTAGAATATCAGGCTAAAGAGTTATTTAGAATGGTAGGTATCCCTATTTTGCCTTCTCAGACTATTAAGGATTCCAGAAAAATTAAGCAGTTACAAATCCCTTATCCTGTGGTTTTGAAGTCCCAGGTTCGTTCTGGAGGAAGGGGAAAGGCTGGAGGAGTACGTTTTGTCGCTAATACGATTGATGCGATCGCAGCTACCCGTAGTATTTTCAATCTATCTATCTTAGGAGAATATCCAGAAGTTATTTTGGCAGAAGCTCACTATAATACGGAGCGGGAATTGTTTCTGGCGATCGTTCTCGATTACGATCTACAATGTCCTGTATTGCTGGGTTCGGCTTTTGGGGGCATGAATGTAAATTCATTATTGGGAAATTTACAGCAGGTGGTGGTTAACACTGACTTTTCTTTGTTTTTTGCCCGACGTTTAGCCGCCAACATGGGATTGTCAGGGAAACTAATTTGCTCGGTCAGTGAGATTATTGCCAAGATGTACTGTCTATTTCAAGAAAAAGACCTGGAGCTAATCGAAATTAACCCTTTAGGAGTTAATACCAAAGGGGAATTAATGGCTTTAGATGGCAAAATCACTATTAATGACCATGCTCTGGGAAGGCAGCCAATTGTGGAAACTCTAAGTTTTTCTGAGCAACAAAAAAAGAGCAGTCACCATAGCATCTGGAAGACGAACAAAGATTTTAGTCAGGTTAGTTGGCGTTGGCTTGATTGGCACCATAAAACTGGCGGCATTGCCATGATTTGTAGCAGTTTTGATTCGGCATTATTAACCTGGGATTTATTAAAGCAAAAAAAAGCCACTCCTGCTCGTAGTGCCATCCTGGAAAATAGCCTGACTGCTGAAGCCAATAATCTACAGCTATATGGGGAACAATTACTGGATATTTTGACCGAATTGGAGTCTTGTCCTGAAATTAAAGTAATTATTCTCAATATTTGGGAAACGGAAGCCGTTAGTCGAGAAATTATGCAAACTATTATGGACTATTGTCAAGCTGCTGAAGAATCAGCTCTGCCCTCACCAGAGGAGCCCATCTTAGTCAATAGTAATATTGCCCGAAGAGAGGGTCAGTTTAACTATTCCCAATCTGCTAAATCTAACGAGAAGCCTGACAAGCCACACTTTATTTTACGTTTGTTAAACAAAGACAATCTTGACATCCAGCGGGAGGATGATGTTAATGATTTATCCACATCAGGAAAGATTTATTTATCTAGTAATTTGGAAGAGGTGATCAACCAAGCAGTCTTGAGGGTGAAAACTTAGTAATCGCTATGGTTAAATCTAATTAACGGAATTTTAAGGAATTTTGCGGTCAAACTTGTTATAAGAAAGGAATAAGATCAAGCTATTACCGAGTTGATGTTTTTTTATTCCGATTCAAACCGCACCAGTTTTTTTGATTTATCATCTTTTGTCCAGCCAACCGTTGAATCTTTTGAAAATGCTCAGTCTATGAATTGGTTTCCCCCCAACAAGGTCATTATTCAAGGAATAACCGAATATCAGGCTACCTTTTGTGCTGTGCAAATGAAAGCTTATGGTACAGATATTGTAGCGGGAATAAGTCCTGGTTACGGTGGCACAGAAGTATCAGGGATACCTGTCTTTGATCTGGTGGAGCAGGTGCAAACTCAGGTTGATCCGATAGATATTAGCTTGATTTTTGTTGATTCTTTTCAAGTGCTTGATGCCGCAAAAGAAGCGATCGCCGCAGGCATTCGTCGTCTGATTATTTTTACTCCCAGAGTACCCCCCCTAGACACGATTGAGTTAATTAAACGCGCCCGAGAGACGAATACCTTAATTCTAGGGCCTGGAAGTCATGGAATCGTTATTCCTCAACAGGTTTGGCTGGGGGACCTGCAACCTCAGTTTTATCAACCAGGAACAGTCGGTTTAATTACCTCTAGTAGACATCTTTGTTACGAAGTCGCCGCCGAGTTAAATGCAGCTCATCTCGGACAATCTGTAGTTGTTAGTCTCGGGAATGATCGCATTATTGGTTCTAACCTGCCCCATTGGCTATCGGTGCTGAATGAAGATTCTCATACTGAAGTGATTGTTTTTATTGGTCAACAAATCAATGAAATTGAGCAAATTACTGCCTATAGTAAGAATCACGGTTATGACAAGCCTATTATCTTCTATTTAGCAGGGTTAAAGGCACCTCAAGAAAAAGTTTATCGTGACGCCATCACAATTATTAGTAATCACTTATCGGCATCGATTCCTGTCGTTAATCGCGATCGCCAAACAACTAGTAAACTCAAGAAAATAGGGATTAAAGTGGCGAAAAAACCGAGCGAAATTCCCCTCCTCATCGAAAAGGCATTGTCTACGTAATTACTAGACCTCTTGCATGAATATATTTTTTCGGTACTAGACTTCAGATTTCAGACTTCAGATTTCAGATTTCAGATTTTAAAGGCTGCACTCTCAACCAATAATTTTTAAGGGCTAATAGCGCGAGGTTTCCTCAAAATGTTGA
>CALLPS010000343.1 GCA_938015355.1 uncultured Pleurocapsa sp. | reverse complement strand
GGCAAAAGAATTAGACTATCGCCTCAAGAAAAGACTCTGGAGTTTTATGGATAATCGCATCTCCGTTTGTTTTGAATATGAATGGCACGATGATGGCGGATTTTGGTATCGGGCTTATGGTAACGAGAATTGGGAATTTGCCGAGAATGGCTTGATGAAGCGAAGAGAAGCCAGTATTAATGATGTGCCGATTAAAGAGTCTGAAAGGAAATTTCTCTGGGAAAGAAAAGCTTGAAATTGTATTTTAACTCTAGATTAAGTTACTTAAGTTGACTTAATTCGCTTATAGCTTAAGGTTACCCGCTTAAAGCTTTTGATAAATAACTAGATTTTGCGATCGCATAAAGCTTTTTTGGTATCATTTGAATTTTCTAAATCTTCTTATATCGAGCATCAGCAACGTCTAATAGTGAAAGCCTAATAAATTCCAATAGTTAAGGAAAGGAATTAACCCTATAGCGCAAATTGCAACTAAAATATAATGTAATTGCTCTAGTAATAACCATTGATGATTCATTTCAGGCAAGACAGCGAAAATAGGCAACCCCAGGGCTAAAAGAGAAGTTACAAGAGGAATACATAGTAGTAAAACCGTTATCTTGGGTATTCCGAAAACCCATTGCAGTCGCTCATTATTTTCGCTTAGGGGTTTTAAGATCAGCATCCCCAAAACAAAAACCATATTTAAGCCACAAGTTACACCTGCTAACAATTGTGCTAATTGATGCGCAAAATTTCCTGGAAATCTAGTCAAAGCTACAACACTAACAATTAATCCAGATAGAGATACTAAGACAAACAAGCAAATAAATAACCAATGAAAGATATTCTTTTCGTACCAGGCTAATTTTTTCCATGTACCAAAACCACCGACAAGGTTAGTTATTTTGCCATGATCATTTTCCTGAGCAATCATGTATTCATCAGGATAATCTTTTATTTGTAAAACTAATGGTTCAATTTCCTGTAAATGTACAGGGTTAGGAGTTTTGAGAGTATGAGGAATGCTTAGAGTGCCATCCGTTTCTACTTGCAGACGAAGAGGAGATGAAAATAATAAACTTGTTTTTTCTAGGGTATTTCTCCCATAACGATTGTGGCGATAGCTTCCTTGATAACGGAGAAGTTTTTGTCGATTTTCTGGGGATAGTGGAGCTGAAACGGGATTTTTAGGAATAGGGAAATAGCGATCGCTAAATTTTTTTAATAATTCTCCCGATAAATTACTGCCACCATTATCAGAAATAAACAAGCCTAAATTATGCTGAGGGAATAAATGTAATAGGCTTCTAAAACCATATATTGAACCACCATGGGAGATTCCTCTTTGTTTATTCTGAGTTAACTCCATAAAACCCAAGCACATTCCAGGTAAACGGGAATCATGGGTAAATTTTTGTTGCTGCATTAGTTGAGCAGTAGTAGTTGCGAGAATTCTCTGGGATTTAAACCTACCATCTTGGAGATGTGCGATCGCAAAATTGGCTATATCCGTAGCCGTAGCATTTAAAGCACCAGCAGGAGGTACTTGAATATGTTTTAAGGGCAATGCTTGATAGGTTTTTTGTTTCTCTTTGTAGCGATAACTTAAAGCTAAATTACTCTCTAAATGAGATGGTAAGGCAAAACTACTATGATTCATCTCTAAAGGCTGCAATATATTCTCATCGATATACTGACTGAAAGGCATCCCCGCAATCACTTCCACAATATAGCCCAGCAAAGCATAACCATGATTAGAATAGATTATTTCTCTTCCTGGGTTTAAAATCCTGGCTGGCATTTTGGCTGCTAGATATTCTCCTAAAGGAATGATATCTTTAGTTTCTAAAGCTCCTACGCCGATCAGACGTTCATCAAACCCAGCGGTATGAGTTAGTAAATTAGCAATAGTTACGGGTTGAGGGTAGTTATTTTTGAGTTGGAAATTTGGTAGATGTTGATTGACATCATCATCTAGATTTAGTAATTCTTGTTCCAGCAACTGCATAATTGCGGTAGCGGTAAATAGTTTGGAAATTGAGCCAACTCGAAATAAAGTGCGATCGGCTACCACAGGGATTTTTTGTTCTAAGTCAGCATAACCATAACCTTTCGCGAACAAGACTTCACCATTTTGTACCACAGAGAAAGTTACACCAGGAATATGCAACTTTTCCATTTCTTCTGCCATAAACTGATCTAGCCACGTTTCTAATTCCTGGCAATTCGTCAAAATTGATTCAGACATTATAGTTATATAGCTTAAATAGAACTTGTTACGATGCTAGTACATTTAAGCTTTAAGTTGCATTTTTAGTTAAACTCCTGAAATTTTCATTAACTCTTGAACGGTGGAACAATAGTTTTGCATACCGAAGCTAGCAGGAGTAACAGGATTATGATAGGTGAAATGACGATAATCAAGGGAAAAACGACTCCAAGAATCCATCTGAATCCGAAAAATCTTGATCATGATATTGGTTAACCAGATATAAAGCGGGATACGGAAATAAACTTTCTTATTAAAATAGTTGGTAATTTCGGCGATCGCCTGATCTACGGAAATAGCTGGATTACCTAAGACTAAACAGTCTACGCCGCTACTGTCTGGCTCTGATTGAGGGGAAAATTCGGGATTTTCTACTAAATAGCTAATCACACTAGCAATATCTCGCCCATGAATAAAATGGAAACTGCCATCCAGGCTAAACCATCGAATCAGACCAATCCATTTGGTTACGTCGGTAATACCTGCACTAAGATGGGAATAAGGCTTAGTTTCATCTCCCCCGAATACTAAAGTGGGGAATACGGCAATGATCTTATCGGCGATCGCTTGCTTGTTAAGTTGAGAAAAACATTGATACTTAGTACGAATGTAATCGTGACCAAACTGACTTGCAGGTAACAGTAATTGGTTATTGCGGTCTAAAATACTAGCAGTGGAAAAATAGATGACTCGTTCACAGATTTTGGGATTGAGAAGATTAATGAGAGCTAAGGTTTTAACTACATTTATATCGTAAGTTTCCCCTCTTCCTCCCCATGCCGTTGCTGCCAAGATCGCCACATTAATATCTTTGAGCAGTAAATCACTATAGTCTTCAATACGAGACATATCTCCCACTAAGATGTGAATCCCTGGGCGAGCCTGACAATCAATCTGAAGTTTATCGGGATTTCTTACCAGTAGGTATAGTTCATGATTGGTATTTTGAATCAAGGCTTCGGTCATGTAGTGACCAATACAACCACTTGCACCAGTAATAAAAATCCGTTTCATATATTAAAGTTTTAATTGAGGAATCTAAGCTATGGCTAGGTTTAATTCACAATTAGGGTACTTTACTTTTGGTTTTTTGCAAAGAAATTCTTTAAGCAAAGTCATCAACCAAAACCCCTGTACGTCAGCCAGGGGATTGTCAATTGTCATGCTAATTATGGAACAAGATCTAACTTCTTAATCGGCAATTTTAGCTAAAGTCTTTTGCAAACGTGCTTTATCTAAACCTAACTTGTTGAGCAATAACCAAGTTTGAGTTAAATCTGGCCCATGTAATTCCCCCGTTAAACTAGCCCGCAGAGATCGCATTACCAACCCTTTTTTGACTTTTCGGCTTTTGGTAACTTGCTTGATTAAAGCTTTGGTATCCTCTTCAGTCATCGTGTCAGCACTATTCACCCCAGCGATAATCTCTGTCACTACTGCCACTACGCCCTCTTGGGTTAATAAATCCATCGCTTCTGCAGTATGCTCAACAGAATCAGCAAAAAAGACACTGGTTTCTTTGATTACGTCAGTTAAACGATTAAGAGTAGGTGCAGTCAAGGTGGTTAAGGTTTCTAACCATGAGCGATCTTTGCTGTCTACGTCATACCCCGCATCCTGCCAATAGGGAATTAACAAATCGGTTAATTTATCAGCAGGCATTTGATGGAGATATTGACTGTTGATCCAATCCAATTTGTCCCAGTCGAATTTTGCCCCTGCTTTATTTACCCGCTCTAAATCAAACTCTTTGGCTGCTTCTTCCAGGGTAAAGATCTCTTGAGTTGAGTCGGGAAAAGTCCAACCCAATAGAGTCATGTAATTAACCAAAGCTTCAGGTAAGAAACCCATTTTACGGAAATCATCGATGGATGTGACCCCATCTCGTTTAGATAATTTGCGACCTTCTGAATTGAGAATTAGAGGGCTGTGGGCAAAGATGGGAATTTCTGCACCTAAGGCTTCATAAAGCAAAATTTGTTTAGCCGTATTAGCAATATGATCTTCTCCCCGAATTACATGGGAAATATTCATATCAATATCATCCACTACCACTGCCAGATTATATAATGCTTGTCCGTAGGGCTGATCATCATCCGCAGCACGAGCAATCACCATATCTCCACCCAAGTCGCTACCTTGCCAACTTACGGTATCCCTAATAGAATCTTGCCAGACAATATTGCGATCGCTATCTATTTTAAAGCGAATTACTGGCTTGCGCCCATCCGCCTCAAAAGCTTGTCTTTCTTCAGGGGTGAGATGGCGATGTCGATTATCATAACCAGGAGCTTTTCCTTGTGCCTTCTGGGTTTCCCTCATCTCCTCAAGTTCTTCGGGAGTACAGTAGCAAGGGTAAGCTAAGTCATTATCAATTAAGGTCTGTACAGCTTGCTGATATTTAGCTAAACGCTCAGTCTGAAAAAAGGGGCCTTCATCCCAATTGAGTCCTAACCACTCCAGCCCTGATTTAATATTATCAGTATATTCAGGACGCGATCGCGCTGCATCTGTATCTTCAATTCTCAGAACGAAAGTTCCTGAATGATGACGAGCAAACAACCAATTAAATACTGCTGTCCGTGCTGTCCCAATATGTAAATTTCCTGTTGGTGAAGGAGCAATCCTTACTCTAACACTCACAAACTACCTCTTATTTGAAATTAATTATAATCGTATGCAGTCTATTATTGTAGCGACATTAGGCAGCATCTCGATCAGGTTTTTCGTATTTCTGGTGGGAGTTAGAAAATAGAAAAAAGGACTAGATGCCACAACACCATCGTCCTCCCTTCCTTAAGTTATTGAAATTATTGATGAATTTTAGCTATTAGGTACAGTCTTCACCGCAGTTGCACCATCAACTCCCTTCGCAACACTCTCTGCTTTAGAGAGAACACCTTCGGCATCAGGATTATATTTTAAAACTACTGTGCTACCTGTTTGTGCAACCCAAAGTCCAACACTATCAGAAATACCAGCTTCGTCTAGGGCTTGAGCCACACGTTTGGCTAACCCACTTTCGTCAAACTGACCATCTAAACCAACTTTTTCAGGAGCAATATCATTATCTGCTGCTGCTTTTGCCACAGCTACTTTTCCTGAGCTTTTTGCTTTATCTTCTTCTTTTTTACCAAAAAGTTTTCCTAGAAAACCCATAATATTATTTCCTCTTAATTAATTATTGGAGCGCATAATATTCTTTGCACCTGCTGGCAGTATAAAATCAGCAAGCACAAACTACTCCAGAACTAATAAAGACTTTAGATTCAATAATGGGTTTAAGACCCCCACTAAAATTAGTGGTCTGCAATTATCCGAGGGTCAAAACCCCGTGACTTTTGGGCTTATAGCTGGGGCGAAGCCCCTTTATTCCTTTAGTCAATTATTTCAAATTTAAGATTATCTTTATTAGCAAAGTTGTAGGTAAAGTGATCGACGACGTTGGTATCACTCAATTCTAAGTTATAAAAATCTACTGCCTCGTGATCAAAATATGGCCCTGCGTGCCAAGTCCCTACTTCCAGTTTAATGAAACAATCCCCAGGGATACGAAATGCCCTCAGGCGATCGATATCTGGTTTAGTTGTAGCTGAGGGTGGACATACTGCCATCAACCAATCTTTACCGTTTAACGAACCTAAACACTGAGTACAAAGATTATGACGAGTAATAGTCTGGAAAGTTCTTCCTTTTCCTTCTAAATGCATGATATAAAAGCGAGGAATCCCATTTTTCAGGTTTAATACTGCATCCCCCTCGCCAAAAGTTTTACCATCAGGATCAGGAGTGATTAACTGACCATAGTGCCTAAAATTAGATTTTGTGATGGGAGTAGCAGATATTTGTTTCACAGCCAACAGTTGCATAATGGTAATGATTTTTCTGGCATAGCATTACGGATTTAGCTTAGGACATTCAGCTTGAGAGTGTAAATTTATCCTTCATCCTTTATCCTTTATCCCTACGAGCAGATAGCTAAACTTTGTTCTAATCTAACTTTGTACGGCTATATGTCTTAGCCTTAGAATAGCGATCGCATTGTTAAAATTTTACTATTTTTACTTTAGGTAAAAGAAAAGAACTCAAGATAATTATTAACGATGAAATTGCCACAATAGGAACTACAGGTAAAAATCCTAATGTAAAACCAGCAGGAATAAACCCAGTCTTTAAGCCAATTAAGATTGCTTCTCCCACTAAAATTGATTGAAAATTAAAAATGCGATCGCATTACTAATGGTTAAATTAATTTGCGATCGCAAATATTAGCCAAAGATGATTTTCCCTAGGGCAAACCAAGCTCGCAACTATTAAGAGTACTTAGCCATTACTTACTGCGATAAAAGTAAAACCATTCTTGACGAATTCTCCATCTTTATCTAGCGTTCTTAGATACACTTTAGTTGGTGACTCTGTGAAGCCTACCGTGACACAGGTTATTGCATCATCAATCTCCCATGCCTGACAGATCACAGTAGGAACTTGCCTGTGAAACATAACTCATAGCTATTTTTAGATACTTATACCAATTTGCAAAAGTGACTAGAGAGATAAAGCACTTTGAAAGCAATCCCACCCAGCTAAAGAAATAATAATGTCTTGTCTTAAAGAATTTAAGATTTGAGCAACTTTTTCTTTAACATCATCTAAGTTTATAAACAA
>CALLPS010000342.1 GCA_938015355.1 uncultured Pleurocapsa sp. | reverse complement strand
AAAAGTATTCCAAACCTTGAGAGAATAACCCATAGGTGTAAGTTGATAATTAGCATCAAAAGCACTGTTATCCACTGCATAAGGATCAGACTCGAACCATCTTGATGTCCAAAAATGGACATAATCAACTTGATTAAAACTCAAAGTTTCTCCTAAGATCTCGAAGTTATGAAGCATTTTCCAAGTATTATTAGTATGAGAAATACTAGGATTAAAAGAGCTATTTTCGGTTACATTAAGTCTTAACTTTGAATTGTGAATTTTGATAGCTTTAATCGCATCTTTGAGATTGTAATTATATTCATCTGGAGAATTTTTCCATTCCTGATAATCTTTATGCCACGAATACTGATGAGTTATTAAGTAGTCTATATCGTCTTTGATAATGGGCATAATCTGACCCCACCAATCTTGATTGTTGTCAATTCTCATGCCGTTGGCACCGATTTTAATCGTCGGATCAATGGCTTTCATTGCCTGAGAAAATTGCACTACGGTTTGGGCATATTTTTCTGGAGTCCAATTAATTAGTTCACTATTTTTTAGATTGCTTTCGTTGCCGATTTCCCAATATTTAACCTGATATCCTTTGACTAAGTTTGCATATTTTACCCAATCGACAGCAGACTTTAATACTTCTTCTGGGGAGGTGTGAGGGGCATTGCCCTGATAAGCGATCGCATCTATTCCAACTACAATAAATGGTTCGGCATTAGTTGCTTGACAGATCGCCATAAAATCATCAAAACTTAGTTTTCCCCACCATGTCCCATCAGGTTTAGCAAAGCTATTTACTTGCCATAAATTAGGATCTTGAATCGATACCTTGGGATTTTTTGGCTCACTAGAATCAAAGAGATAATACTCACTAGTTGCAAAGCGTAGCGTTCCCACCTGAAGCTCTTGCAGAGGTTTACTGATGTTTGGGCGATCGCCTACAAAATTTAATCCAATGCCAAGAGGTTGATGGGATACATCTGCTAGAATACGATTCACGTCAACTGTCAGTTGAATGGACTTTGCCGATGTACTGACGGATATAACTAAAAATAGCGAAGCAAGAAAAGTTGCAAACATTATGACAACTACTTTTGCCTTGATCATCTTCATTTATATAATTAAATTTATTATTATTCGATGGCGATTACTATAATTTGGCTAAAATCAGACAAATTGCTTTAATGTCAAAACAGGCTATCAAAAGAAGTTAACCTAATACTTATCAGTATGAACTATAAAAGTTATTTTTATGATAGTTTTGTCGTCTTATCGACAGTTAAATCATATTAAATTATTACATTTATAGAGATAATCTCTAGGAGATAACTGCTGACAAAATACATAGTATTCAGATAAATAAGTCTCTACTTCTTCTTTTTTCGACTCATCTGACTCATTTAGAAAAAATTCCATTAAAATATATTTAGGTCTATATTTAGTCAGATCTAAGCCTTTGAGAGTGCTCATTTCATATCCTTCTACATCCAAAGATAAAAAATCTATAGTGGAAATCTCCAGCTCGTCTAAGATAGAAGTCAAAGTTCTAGTGGGAACAGTGACTTCACGTGTTTTGACCCAAGTTTCGGCTATTTTTAGTCTTGTCTCTTGAAACTGTCCTTCTCGCTGGACAAAAGACATCGTATCGGCGGAAATCATTTTGAGCTCGGAATCAGAATAATCAAAAGCAACTAAAGCACAATTAAATATTTTTGCTTCAGGGCGCTGTCGGACACATTCCCGATAAAGCTCTGGAATTGGTTCCACTAAAATTCCACTCCAATTTTTAAATTTCTCTAAGTAATAGGTATTACTCTCAAAAAAACCGTCATGAGCGCCAGCCTCAATAAAAAAGCCCTGATCAGGCAAGTAACTTTCTAATTTTTGATCAATTTCATAGGCAGATGCTCGAGAATAGCGATCGCTATTAATTTGCTCAAAGAAAGTTCGACGATAACTGCAAAAGCGGCGAGATACTTTTTTAGTGAAGGGAAAATAGCGAATCAGATTCTTCTTGAACTTATGAAGATCAATCATTGTTGTACTATATTATCTACCATATGTTATATGTTAGACACAACTATAACTTGATATGTCATGCACAAATTATTGATTAATAAATTTAAAATTTGCTGTTCTTGATAGTTAATCTGAAGTTAGCTATCAATATTTTGCTAAAATCCCAAAATCTCGTCAATTTATGAAGATGGAGCATTAATTATCAGGATGACTTGTTTGATTCAAGATCCTCAGAAAAAGTAGGAGACATATTCAAATCTTTATAGCCAATTATGGCTCTGATATAGGGAAGACTCCAATAAAGAAACCACCAAAAACCAAAATGTCTCTTGGCGAATGCTGTCCAAGATGTGAGCGGAAAATTTTTGACCTGGAATGCTTTTTTGAGCCGTTCCATGACCGAAAGATTAGGATCAACCCAACTTCCATCGGCAGAATTCTGAGCACAAGTACCGATAAATCCTGGTGCTGACCATACCGAACAACCTAGTTGGCATGCTCTTAAACCATAGTCAATATCTCCCATGGCATGAACAAAAGCAGAGTCAATATTACCAACTTTAGCTGCCACAGAACGAGGAATTAACACGAAATTGCCATACATGCTGTCGCATTGCTGCAACTCCTGAGTAGGTTCCAAAAATTCCATTTTATTAGAATACCAACGCGAAGACTTAACTGCACCACCATAGGTTGGTTTGCCTGTAATGGAATCTTTAGTTGAACCAGCAACTATCGAATCAGAATAACCACGGTTGATTAGAGTCAAGTGACTGGCTAACAGACTGCTTAAGGCATCTGGGTATAACATTGTGTCGTCATTCAGCCAAGCGTAGTAATCATAATCATTTTTAAGTGCCTCGCCAAAAGCAAAGCGCATTCCCCCAGCCCAAAAGAGGCTCCCATCACCTTGAAACAATTTGACCTCTGGATAGTATTTTCTAATGGAATCGCTAGTGCCGTCAGAACTACCATCATCTACTAAATAAACATCGAATTTGGCATCCTGTTGATAAAGTAATTGCAGACAAGAAATAGTTATGTCATGACGATTGTGACAGGTCATAATCACAGCTACAGAAAAATGACTGGTGGAATCTGTAATATTTACCATAATGGTATTTTAGTGAGATTTGAGCTTTACTTTTTATATTACGACCATGTTGTTGCAAATTAAGATTAGTTTGGAAAAAAATGAATTTGCTAGAGAACATTAATTTCCACCCTAACTTTCATGTTGGTTAATCCCGCGACTTTCTGACTATCTTCAGGATCGATACGAATTTTGACTTCAACAATACGGGAGTTTTCATCTTGGGTGGGATCTTGAGAACTTTGAGATATTTGTTTTGCTCCTACTTGTAAGCCCAAATGCTCTACTTGACCTTTGATCTTGCCTTCAAATCCACCATACTCGCTGCTAATGGTAGCTGATTGCCCAATACTTACTTTGCTGATATCTGTTTCATAGACTTCGGCGATCGCATACATTTCAGTTGTGCGACCAAGCTCTACAATGCCCTGCTGCGTGTTTACTTGTTCCCCCACACGGGTGTTAATTCGTAAGATCTGACCTGCGATCGGTACTTTGACTTTTGTATCTTCTAGCGCTGCTTTGACTTGTTCTACGGCAATTCTGGCTCGCTCTAGCTCGATCTCTGCTACCCTAACGTCCACAGGTCTTATTTCCTGCAATCTAGCTAAATTTTCTTTTTCTTGATTAATTTGCTCTTTTAAAGTCTGTCGAGTGTTGTTTAATTGTGCCTTTCTTTCGTTTGAACCAGCTTGAGCCATATCTAGCTGTTCTTTAGCTTGGTCGAAAGCTTCTGTGCTAACTGCACCCTCCTGTGACAAAGATTGATTGCGGTCATAAGTCAATTGTGCCTGTCTGACTTGTGCCTTAGCAGATGCGATCGCCGCTTGCTTTTCTGCTGTCTCATTCCGTAACTGGGATTCGAGACGGGATATATTAGCTCGCTGTGCGGCTAACTCCGCCTGTTTGGTATCTCCTGCACGAACTTGTTCTAATCTTGCTTGTGCTAACTCAACCTCTTTTTCCGCCTCTTCTAAATCTCGTTGACGATTTTCCAACCCTTGGAGGATGGCAATTACCTGGTTTTTCTCCACGCGATCGCCTTCTTTGACTAAAATTTGGTTGACTCGACTATCTTCCGCATTGGCTACAGATAGTTTAATTACCTCTCCTTGGGGAATCAATTTACCCAGCGCCACCACTTGTTTGGCTTGAGTTAACTGAGTTTGGGCTGTGGTATTGTCCACTGAAGATGGTGCTTGAGAATTCGCATTGCAAGCATTCGTCAAAACCAAAAAACTCAGAATAACACCACATTTCCCCATGAGTATTAAATAATTACTCAGGTTACAAGAAAATCTATACAGATGCATACTTTTTGGATTTTTAAAACTTTAATATTGATCATTGTTGCTGATGTTCAACATGAATTGAGAATTGTTCTATTTTTCCTAAAGGATACCGCTTCGCATATAGCTATCAGCTATTAGGTTTTTAAGAATGTGAGCGAAATGGATAACTTCATTTTTAGATCTCGATTCAGCAACGCCGCTTTTCTACTTGGCTAAATTTCACTCCTCGCAGCATCTATACTAACGAAAATACTAGTTAAACAGTTTCTGACAACTCTTGTGCCGAAAGTCCCACTAGTAGAGTGTCAACTTTATTTTGGGGAATGGCATGATTAAATTTTCTCCCTCCCTTGTCTCCCTTCCTTGTCTCATCTCAACCCCTCAATTCAAACTTGGTAGACTACTAGAGCCATCCTCGTAAACGATAAATCAAAATTCCCAGATATTCCCTGAGAGCCTGAGTTGTATTGTCAAGATTCCCTGAATCGGGGAGTAAACTCAGAATCCGAGATTCCGTACTAAAACTGTCTTCAATTAAATCGCGATCGCTGATAGTAAAGTCCGCTGGGGCAGGAATCGCATTAATCCCTTGTTTGCGAAAAATTGCCGAGGAGCGGGGCATATGAGCCGCAGAAGTAACGAGTAATATTTGTTTGATGTTCTCTCGCTGTAAAATTTCTTTAGTGAACACTGCATTTTGATGAGTATTTAAGGATCTAGATTCCAAGATCATGGCAGAACGGGGAATGCCCATTAATTCCAGAATAATTGCCATGGTTTCTGCCTCCGAAGCCTCTCCCCCAAACCATTCAACTTGCCCTCCTGAAAGGATAATTTTGGGTGCGGCTCCATCTTTATATAATTTTGCTCCATACAAAAGGCGATCGCCACGTTCGCTCATATCAGGCAATACCCTTGGAGACTCTTGGTTTCTGGTTGAACCACCTAAAATAACAATTGCTTCTGCTTGAGGGGGGTTGTCTAGGGGGAGATATTGGTGTTCTAGGGATGCCGTTAAATTTTTGCTTAGTTGTGAATTGCCAGTAGTCATTAAAATGATCAAAGCTAAGACAACGGGTAATACTGACCAAGAAGATCGCTTGAAACTTAACCAGCAAGCTAACAGCAGTAAGAGACAAGATAGTCCCAAAGGATAGATAAATAAAGGTAGTATTTTGGATAAAAATAAAAACATAATATTAAAGGTGTTTATCGTCAATTACGACGGGGACAAGCCCACGTCGCTTGTAACTACACCAAAAAATGATGCGTTACGTTCGGGCGATTGACAAGACAACCAAAGTTGCCACACCGCGTAGTGTCACGCCCTGCTCTTCCGACCTAGCGGTAGAAGAGAGAATGATAGTGTTTTACACACTCACGTTAAAGTTTTTACCTGTCGGACGTATTCTCCAACAGAACCCTCTAACTTTAAGTTTTCTTGGTTCAGACTACAATATCGTTGTTACGCCTCTTTAAGGGAGCTACCCGTCGTCACCTACAATTCCTCTTTCCCAAGTTTGGGATGCCATGTATCAGAGCGGACTCTTTCATTTGTAGTTATTGTATTATTTCAGATTATGATTTTAAGTTCAAGTTCTCGATTTAAGCGGTATCGCTGCCGCGATGTTGTTTGCTGGTCGGGTTTCATCTCAAGGCACGAGGCACATGAGTTTTCAACCGACATTGAATTATAAATAAAGTATAGCTAGAATACAACCAGTTAATTTAAATCCTTAAAAAAAATTTAGGGATTTATTGACTATCTAAATAATCCCTACACATTTTCGTAAAATCGTTTTGAGCCTCAGCTTGAACCGCACCATATAAAAATCCAGAATAAACATCATTAACAAACCAACCACACATTAAAGAAATTATAATTGAAATAAAAATTTTCATAACAGATCATCCAAATCAAAATCTTTCTTAATAATAGCTGATAAATTTCTAGACGACCAGTTTGGATCATATTCAATGAATTTTTGTTTAACTCTTGAACGTGTTCTATGCTGATCAAAAGAATTATAACAAGCAAATAAATACTTATATTTAATGTTAGCTTTAATCATAGAAAAATCAAAGCGAAATCCTGATTTAAGTAAAGTAAAAACAATTTTAATCTTGTTAATTGGATCGGATAAAGTTATAAGCCCAAAGCGAGCTATTGGCTTATAGCTTATAGCTTACGGCTTACAGCTAGGAGCGAAGCTCCTTTATAGTCTCGTGCGATCGCTATTAACGAGAACAAGATAGTTAATCAGCAGTCTCCCGATGATGACCAGCTCTCAGTCAGCTCTCAGGAAAATTTTGTTTAATCATATCTATTACCTGCATTAAATATTTTAGATCGATGTCTAAGCAGATAAATTCTATCGGTTCTTTGCTATTTTTTTCGATTACTCTTGCTTTAACTAGTACGAGTGGTTTTCAATCTCAAGCAGTTCAAGCCCCAGATGGTACGGTCTCTTTTGAATCAGGAGTATTATTGGTAGATACTTATGCTACTTTTAGCGCCATTAGAGTTAGGCAAGCTCGTTACTATTTTGATTTAGAATTGCCTGAAGCGATCGGCGAGCCTTTGAAAAAGGTGGTAATCCAGCAACGGCGAGGAAGTGAGGATATTGATTTTAGAACTGATAGAACAAAAGCTTATCTGGGAGATCATCGTAATCGGCAAGAGCCACTAGAATCAACAACTTCTTTTAATGAAGAAACAGGGGAAGTTGTCGTTGAGTTTGCCAATCCCATCCCTCCAGGAAAAAATCTAACTATTGGCATTAAACCAAGGCGAAACCCAGATTTTGGGGGAGTCTACCTATTTGGGGTAACTGCTTTTCCCCCAGGAGAAAAGTCTCGTGGCTTGTACTTGGGTGCAGGAAGAATTCATTTCTTCGAGAATTTCAATTCATCAAGTCGCTATATTTTAGATATTTAGCTAGATATTTGGTCAAATATTTAAATTAAAAAACGATTAATCCATAGCTAGCCGATAGTGTTAGACTAATAAACGCACAAAAAAATTCACACATTCAGGATTTCGGGTGTTTTCTGATCCAGAAAATGTCCCTGAATGGAGGATTAACCCGAAACAGGAGTAAAAAATAATATGCCAGTAGTTTCTCTCGCAGAACTTTTAGAATCTGGGGTTCACTTCGGTCATCAAACTCGCCGTTGGAATCCAAGAATGTCCCCGTACATCTATACCGCTCGTAATGGTGTACATATCATTGATTTGGTGCAGACTGCCCAGTTAATGGAATCAGCTTATGAATACATGCGTTCTTCTTCCGAGAGGGGCAAGCGGGTTTTGTTTGTCGGCACAAAACGCCAAGCAGCAGGAATTATTGCTCAAGAAGCATCTCGCTGTGGAGCTTTTTACGTTAACCAGAGATGGTTAGGTGGCATGTTGACCAACTGGGAGACAATTAAAACTAGAGTAGAAAGACTTAAAGAATTAGAGCATTTAGAAGACAGTGGCGGTTTAGAAAAAAGACCCAAGAAAGAAGGGTCGATGTTGCGTCGTGAGATGACCAAACTACAAAAATATCTGGGCGGTATCAAAATGATGCGTAAAGTGCCAGACATCGTAGTTATTATTGATCAAAAGCGCGAGCATAATGCGATCGCCGAATGTCAGAAGTTAGGGATTCCCGTGGTTTCGATTCTAGATACCAATTGTGATCCTTTAGTTGCCGATGTTCCAATTCCAGCAAATGATGATGCCATTCGCTCGATCAAGTTAATTGTCGGTAAATTAGCCGATGCGATTTATGAAGGTCGTCATGGTCAACCAGACAATCAAGATGATTATGATGAGCTAGAAGAAGGAATCGATACACAGGAAGATTATCCTGGGGCAGAAGAAGAAGCGATCGCCGAAGAAGTTGTGGAAGTTGCTGAATCAGAAGCAAGTTCTGATAGTGAAGAATAAATCAATGTCTTCTGGCTAAACCATGAGCAGGAGCAAAGCTTTAAGCTCCTGCAAACTTAATTTAAAATTATTTTGTCGTCACTAAAACTAAATTAAAACAACAAGAATATGGCAAGCATATCGGCAAAAGTAGTCAAGGAACTCCGTGAAAAAACTGGCGCGGGGATGATGGATTGCAAAAAAGCATTGACAGAAAATGATGGCGACATGGAAAAATCCATAGAATGGTTGCGCCAAAAAGGAACTATTTCTGCTGATAAAAAACAAGGTCGTGTCGCATCCGAAGGACTAGTTCAAAGTTATATCCATACTGGTGGACGCATTGGTGTTTTGGTTGAAGTCAACTGTGAAACTGACTTTGTAGCTCGTCGTGCAGAGTTCCAAGAGTTAGTTAAAAATGTCGCAATGCAAATTGCAGCTTGTCCTAACGTCGAATTTGTTAAAGTCGAAGATATTCCAGAGGAAACAGTCACGAAAGAGAAAGAAATAGAAATGGGTCGAGATGACCTAGGGGGTAAGCCCGAAAACATCAAAGAAAAAATTGTTTCTGGTAGAATCGACAAACGTCTTAACGAGATTTCTCTGCTACCTCAACCTTATATTCGAGATCAGAGCATTACTGTCGAAGAATTAGTGAAGCAGAGCATTGCTTTATTAGGAGAGAATATTCAAATTCGTCGCTTTGTTCGCTTTGTACTGGGAGAAGGAATTGATAAAAAAGAGTCCAACCTAGCGGATGAGATTGGCGATATTACAGGAAAGAAATAACTAGCCAGAATAAGCTACTAAAAGTTAGTCGTAGGCTGCATTGAATTTATAAATTTCCCATATAAATTTACAAGATTAAATCTAGCTCAGTTTTAATCAGTGCATCTACGGCTTTTGCTTTTTAGATAAGAGAAGCTAGAATAGGATGAATTAGCTACCTATCAACGTGAGTTCGATGAGTACAGAATCTACTAGTTTTGGCGAGGGAAAGGGAAAAGGGGAAAGGAAAAAAGCCTACTACTTCGTTGTCTAACTGGAGAAATTTAAGTGCGAAAGAAACTTGTCGAACTACGTCCATCAAGAGGTTTTTAGCAAAACAATTAGGGTGTGAAGCCCTATAGTCTTGAGCGACTTTCCGTGGAAATAACTGAACATTAGGATGACAAAATCGATTCAGCAAGTTAAACAAGACCTAGAAAATCTCAAATCAATAGTAGCGGACACAGCAATTGAACTTGAGAAATTACATCTTAACTACTTAAATTTATTAAGTCAGTCATTAAAACAGCAGCTAATTTTGGCTTGCTATCAAATTTGTACTCGCCTTTATCCTCAATCATTTTTAGATTTATCCTTGAGCGAAAAGCAAGACCTTCAGCAAAATCTCAGGAAAATAGGCATTCAATTAGAACCTGATTTAATTGAAATCGTCAAGCAAAAAGAACTTAAACCCGAACCCCTAGAGCTTAATTTGATGGCAGAATTGATTAAAAATCTACCTAGACCCAAAAGAAGCGAAGGGGATCAACAAGAGAGCGAAACTGAAATTGATCTCGAACTGATGAAGGCTGAATTAGAGAATATCGAGTTTATTGAAATAGATACGACTGTATCTGATGATGATGATGATGAGTCACAAAACACCTCAGAAACACCTCCAAGAGAAAAAATTGACTTTCAGAATCCAGAACATTTAATTCTGTGGCACAAGCAGATTGAACGAGATATCAAAAAAACTTTAGATGTAACATCTAGAAAAATCAATAAGCATCTTCAAGATTCGAGAATTATTCCTGACCGCATCCCGAATAAAGTCATTGATGTGGCCATGCAGGCAGACTCATCAAAAGGGGGGAGAAGCAATTCTCAATCCCCTGTAGTTCCTCATGTTCTTCATCTGGCGATCGAAACTGAAAAGGATCAAAAGTCTAAGACTTTTAAAAAACCGATTCAAGTTAGCCTGTTGCGTTTACGTTTAGCAGAACTCGAATTTGCAGATCATCAATTGAATGCGAAGAAGAGCCAGATTCGCAACTTAATCAGCAAAATTAAGAAACTAAATAGTAAATACAAAGCAATTACAAAAGAGGTGGCAGTAATTGAGGCTCAATCTGCTTGGCGTTCTAGTTGGTTTGAAGATTAAAGAGTTATTGGATAATTGCCTTAACATCAAAAACAAGCAACTGTTAAATGGTGTTTTAAGTGCCAGGATGCACGAGTCAAATTGAAACGATTATATCCTCAATTAACCTGTCATAGTTAATTTGGGTTACTACTAGTGTGATTCTCTCAACTAAGTTAGAATTTATTGTAAGTACAAAACTTACGGAATAATGTCTGCTCTCTACGATCACGATTTTAATCTTTGGATACAACAAACTGTATCGAATCTAAAAAGTAAAGACATGGATGCCATCGATTGGAACAATTTAATTGATGAAATTGAAGGTATGGGAAAAAGCGATCGCCGTGCTTTACAAAGTTATTTAGAAAGATTAATCGAACATCTGCTTAAGTTAAAATACTGGGATGGGGAAAGAGAACGCTGTGAACGAGGTTGGAAAATAGAAATATTAGAATTTAGATCTCGTATTGAAAGAATTCTTAACGATAGTCCCAGCTTAAAAAACTTTTTAAGCGAAATTTACCCTAAAGTTCACAAGTTAGCTGTTGCTAGGATGTCAATTGTTTTTGATTTACCTGATAATGCCTTGATCTCAGAATCTTTTGCCTTATCCGACAGGTTTGTTGAAGAGTGATGTTTAGGACTTTTTTAGGCAACCAGGTTTCAGGGTTCAATAAACTCTGCTGCATTAGGTGGAATAACTTTCAAATCACCACAATCTTTAGGATCGATTGCTGCCTTGATACTGTAGTCATAGCCAATCTCGGGATGAAAATAGGAACTGTAATAGAAAGCGTTGGGAATGGAGGCAAAAGGAACGGCAGTAATATCGGGGATAGCGTGACGGCTGATCATGCAGGTGCGCTTATTGGGAGTCATTTGTGCTAAAAGTTCTGTTTTTGCAGTTTTTTTGACATAAGGTTCAAAGGAGTTAAATACAGGTCTGAGGTAGTAATTGTCGATGCGGATACAAACAATTGCCAGAAACAATAAACTAACCAATCCTAAATATTTTGGCTGCAACCATTTAAATGTTTGATTTTGCAGAGAAGAAATAATGCTCAAGTTTAAGGATACTAGGGTAATCATCCAGAACATGAAATAGCGTAATTCGTGAGATTGAGGGAAGTTAGCAGGGAGCAAAGATACAAGTAAGATAGTGACGAAGGCGGTAGTTGCATTGCGTGATTGATCTAAAGATGATACTCGGTTTTGTAGTTGTTCTCTAATAGTTAAAGCGATTAACAACAGCAGATTAAAGACTACATAAGCACCAAAAAAACCTCCTGCACGATCTAAATACCTTTCATCCCCACCATTGTATTGATCCGCTGTCCATGGGGGCGTATTGATTTCGAAAATTGATTGCAGCCATTTCTGAGGTCGATCACCTTCATTATATGTTGCAGGAGTCAATTGATGATTGAGGACAATTCCTGCTACTTGAATTTTAATCGGATAGAAGGGGTTGCCATACAGGGCAACGTTTTTAATTGGAGTAGCAAAGATTAACCCAGATGCGATCGCAGCTAAGGGTATAGTCAGCCATAGTTTACGCTGATTCGGATTACTGTAGCGGAGATATAACCAAACTAATCTGATGCCGACAACACAATATAGAACAAAAATCAGCGGTTGCAGTTGGGGTTTGATATTTGCTGCGGTGGCGGCACCGATGAAGGCAATTAAGAGTTCTCCTGGTTTGGGTAATCTTGACTGTCGAAACCACTGATAGAGCATCATCATCAACACCGTTGCGCCAATATTGCCAGGCAAATCGACAAAACTGGTAGCTGCATGAGTCAATACCGCAGGAATGGTAAAGATGGCAATTATAGAAAGATACAAAGGGACTTTAAAATAGTTTCTCAGGAAGCCAAAATAAATTATGAGACTTAAATAGCCGACTAAGTTAGTTGCTTGAATTCTCCCTGTTAGTTTCCACAGCAAGCCCTGAAAAAAATGCGCTAACAAAGGAAAACCATCAAAGCGATGCTCAATTATACTTTCTGAGAGAAATGATTCTTTGGGGACAATGCCCCAAATTCTGGCAGCAAAAGGCAGATGATACCAACCTACATCATAGTTAATATCAATATCTATAATTGCTTTGAGAAATATTGATGTAGCAATCATTAAAGCGATCGCACTTAAGCTAATTTCTAGTAC
>CALLPS010000341.1 GCA_938015355.1 uncultured Pleurocapsa sp. | reverse complement strand
CAAACAGCTTGGTATTCTGCCCCTTGAGGTACGACAATAGTATCAATAGGTACTGTTGAGTTTAGAATTTGAGTTGATGTGATCGGGTTCATAACTAGTAAATAAGCCTCACGAACTTATATTAGGACACAATAGCTATCGGCTCTTAAGTAATGAGTAACGAGTAACAAAACTTGAGTGTCCTAACGTTAATATGTATTGCCATATCAGCTAATAACTAATAACTAACAACCAAATATATTTATGTCTTTAATTAAACCTAATAATTCTCAAAATAAAGCTCATGTATGGCACCAAATAAAAGAAAATGGGACAACAGTAATCATTGCCCTGATTTTAGCTTTATTCATCCGCGTATTTATTGCTGAACCCCGCTATATTCCCTCAGAATCCATGTATCCTACTTTAGAAACTGGCGATCGCCTAGTGATCGAAAAAGTAGCCTATAAATTCCATGCCCCAGAGAAAGGAGACATTATTGTCTTTCAACCCCCCGAAAACTTGAGGTTACTGGGATATAAGAAAAGCCAGGCATTTATCAAAAGAGCGATCGCTAAAGCTGGAGAAACAGTAGCAGTTAAAGATGGCATTGTCTACGTAAACAATCAGCCTCTGGTGGAAGACTATATTGCGGCTCCTCCAAAATACGATCTGGTAGAAGTTACAGTGCCAAAAGGACAGCTATTTGTCATGGGGGACAATCGGAATAACAGTAATGACTCTCATGTCTGGGGATTTTTGCCAGCAGACAATGTTATTGGTCATGCCATATTCCGTTTTTGGCCATTAGAGCGTATCGGCACCGTTTAATAATTAACCAGCACCACTGTTGATGTTATGCCCTTGTGGTACTGTTAACTGTTGACTGAATTACTGATTACCAAATTGTCTTTGATAAACAATATCTTCTTTATTAGATTCTAGTTTAATATCTGATCGAGGATGAGCTACACAGAGCAAAGCAAAGCCTTCTGCCTGCAATTCCAGAGAAACTCCCATACCCTCACTTTGCTCTACTTCTCCTGAAATAATTTGAGCGGCACAGGTAGTACAGACCCCCGCACCACAAGAAGTAGGAAGGTCAATACCTGCACTATGAGCTGCTTCAAGTATAGTTTGCGATTCTGCGACTTGAATAGTTTGAGTTTTACCCTGATGGTTTATTTCAACATTGTAGGTATTGGACATAATCTATAGAAAAATTTTATTCTTGGATTTGACTAGATTTATTATCTTCTCACAATCTGATTAGTCAGCAATATTTGAAACGATCTATCACTGAGCCAGATTGATTTGCTTAAAAAAATTCTATTGATCTCACCGAAAATTTAAAGTTTGTAGTGTATGCTTTTCGGTAAGTCACATATCATTTGAGTCGTTTATCGGCAAAAATCACTGTGATCGTTGGTCAGCGTGAGGAGTAGTAGCGAATTTAAATGAATTTACGCCATAGGGCATTAGAAACCCTCAAACAAACTAGTAGGACATTTTACATTCCTATTGTGCGCCTACCAGGAGAGCTACAGGATGCGGTAGCATCAGCTTATCTTTGTATGCGCGCTATTGATGAAATAGAAGACACTCCTGACCTTGATAACTATACTAAGGCGAAGCTGCTACGAAGTATTAGTCTCAGAATGCAGGAAGTAACTGATATTGACACTTATGCTCGTATAAGCTCGGATTTAGCTGCTTACAGTGATGTATTGCCAGAGGTTAGCTTGTGTATCGGAGAATGGGCTAGTCTGGCTCCTGAATCGATCGCTCCCCGAATTTGTGATGCCACAGCGGCGATGGCAGATCGCATGGCTTATTGGGCAGAACAAAACTGGGAGATTACTACTGAATTGGATCTAGACCGTTATACTTTTAGCGTCGCTGGAGCAGTGGGTTTATTACTATCAGATTTGTGGTCTTGGTATGACAATACCACAACCAATCGAACTCAAGCGATCGCTTTTGGTCGAGGTTTACAAGCCGTAAACATTGTACGGAATCAAGGAGAGGATTCCCAACGGGGAGTTAGCTTTATTCCTGAGGGGTGGACTAATCGAGATGTTCAAGATTATGCCCGCAAGCAACTTCAGCAAGCCAAACTGTATATTGAATCTTTGCCTAAAGGTAGTCCTGCCCTAAGTTTTTGCCAAATACCCTATGTATTAGCTAAAGGCACCTTAGATGCGATTTCTCTTGGTAAGCCAAAGTTAAGTCGCCATGACGTGCTGAATTTGGTAGAAAAGGTAACTAACGTTAGATCCGCTTAAGAGAAATATAGAAGTATGAAAGTCAATTGATCGAGGCTAAAGCTACTCACCAGTCATTAGTCTATTCGTTACTTGCCACAATTAATAGGTGGGACTTCCCACCTAAATGGCGGTAGCATCTAATTTAATTAAGACTTCTAATTGCCTCCAATAATCCACGGGCTTTATTTAAAGTTTCTTGATACTCTGATTCGGAGATAGAATCGGCGACTATTCCTGCCCCTGCTTGGACAGAAACCATGCATTGATTTTTTTGATAGGGACGAACAATCATGGTACGAATTGTAATTGCACTATTAAGCTGTCCCTCAAAATCATAGTAACCATAGACTCCCGAATAGGGTCCCCGTCTTTCTGGCTCTAGTTCATTAATAATTTCCATCGCCCTGATTTTTGGTGCGCCACTGACTGTACCTGCGGGAAAACAAGCTTTTAATAAGTCCCAGGAAGTTTTGTTCGGTTCTAATTCCCCAATCACGTTACTAACAATATGCATCACGTGGGAATAGCGTTCAATAACCATTAATTCGTCTACGGTGACGCTACCTTTGACGCAAACTCGCCCCAAATCGTTACGTCCTAAATCCACTAGCATGATGTGTTCCGCAACTTCTTTGGGATCTCCTAAGAGATCTGTAGCGTAAGCTTCATCTTCAACGCTAGTTGTGCCACGAGGACGAGTTCCCGCAATTGGTCTGAGAGTAGCCTCTAGCTTGCCGTTATCTTTCATATCGGCCTTTACCATCACTTCTGGAGAGGAGCCAATAAGCTGCCAATCACCAAACTGGTAATAGCTCATGTAGGGGGAAGGGTTTATCAGACGTAAGGAACGATAGAGGTTAAAAGGATGACCTTTGTAAATAGTTGAAAGCCTTTGAGATAGGACTACCTGAAAAATATCTCCTGCACGAATATAATCTTTGGCTTGGTTAACGTTATCGCAAAATAGTTGCTTGTCTGTATTGCTACAGTATACTAACCCCGAATCTTCGGTGGAATTATTTTTGTCTAGAGCTTTCCATTCTAATGATTTAGCCTCTATGGGGAGAGGTAACTGTAGCTTGAGCATTAATTTTGTAACGCGATCGCAAGCTAACTGGTAAGCTGATTCTATGGTCTGGCTATCATCCCGTAAATCAGCATAAGAGATCGCCCAAATTTTGCGTTTTACCTGGTCAAAGATAATTAAATTATCTACCTGCATCCACACTCCATCGGGTAAATCTTCTGGTTGAGGTTCATTAACGGGCACTCGCGGTTCAATCCAGCGAATTAATTCATATCCCCAAACCCCAAAGAGCCCCCCAATCCCAGGGGGTAATTGCTCTAGCTTAACTGGCTGGATTGATGCCAAACACTGATTACAGATCTCAAAAGGATTGCCTGTAAATTCTGTGATTGAGCCATCTCGATGGGTCTGGGTCGTAGTTTCTCCTCTAGCTTCTAAGACCCACATCGGGTCACAACCCAAAAAGCTGTAGCGACCTAGTTTTTCTTCTCCTTCTACAGATTCTAAAAGAAAATTATAGGGTTGACCTGCACACACTTTATACCAGGCTGACACAGGAGTTTCTAAATCGGCAACCAATTCCTGATAGACAGGAACAAAATTACCTCGTTGGGCTAATTCAGCAAACTGGTCAAAGTTAGGAAAGATCATTGAAGTAACGATGAGGAATAAGGGATGA
>CALLPS010000340.1 GCA_938015355.1 uncultured Pleurocapsa sp. | reverse complement strand
TTAAACTAGTCATATAAGTTACTTAATTTCATTCTCGAATACATTTGAAGCAACTCAATACGCTATAGACAATCAATCTTCTCTTGAGTAGCTAAAAGTTTATTTGACGAGGGACTGAATCAGCTCTAAATACTAGCTTGGGAAATGACATTAAACCTAAAACAGTAGGATTTCCACCATATTTCATACATACCTAGGTAATTGATTATAATTGTGCATGACAAGTATTATATCAAAAAAGAATTATTGCTGCGGTTAATATTGATACCAAAATCTCATATTTTACTCAACTAATACTATGAAAATAATACATTTATTGCATCTAATATGAAACAGTTTTCAAAAATTACATTTGTCGACTAAATTAACAAGTTTCAAATATTTTTTTAGGTTTACGATCGCCATGGGATTAATACAAACAGACTATCGCTATCCTCACGAAATCTTCACAATCAAATTATATTTTAAAAATAAAAAAATAATAAAATTATCTGAGCTAGAATGTTATTAAGTCTTTAAAAGCTATAACTTTTAGTGTATAACAGACAACATTTGACAAGTAGTTATTTTGAATAATTAACAAAAAAAGTAAGCATGGTGTTAATACATGGTATACGAAATACGATGAGTTAATAAATATTACATATTTAGCAATTTAATTATTTCGCGGAAAGATATCTTATAGAGTGAGAATTGAAAATAAAAACTATCAATGTCAACCAATTAGGTTTGTGAGTACTTAATTTGAGTTCAATTGTAGTTATGTTTTTGAGCAAAAAATCGGATTAATAAACACAAAGCATTTATTTGAGCAGCTCTTATCATAGATGCTTTATAGGACAAAACAATAGTCTCGTTGTTTAAATAGCAAGATAATCATCAGCTTTAAAGTTATGAAAATGTTGCCCAAGGTAGCTAATTTAAAACGATATATTTCCCGTAAAGACGACAAGAAAGAATTTTTGAATTCAGTACCAAATTCAGATTCGCAACTGTTAGTCAGGCAAGCAGCTGAAATTAAAGCGACCCCAACTGATACATCAAACCTTAATCAAGAGAATGATGCCTTGTCGGCGAATCAACAAGGCGAGATGGTTAGATGGTCTCCTGACATGCAGTCATTGTTAGATCAGCCCCCATCTAATCTTCCTCTGCAATTAATTTTTGGCGGAATCGTATTTTGCCTATCTTTTACTCTCTGGGCATGGTTCGGTGAAATTGACAAAGTAGGTAAGGCTCAGGGAAAGTTAGTACCCAAAGGAGAAGCCTATAAAGTTGAATCTGTAGAATCTGCCAAGGTAAGTCATATTGCCGTTAAAGAAGGACAACAGGTTAATGCTGGACAATTAATCGCCAGGTTAGATTCCGAACAACATGGGATAGAGGTGGAACGGTTGAAAAATCTTATTTCCTCATATCAACTAGAACTAAATCAAAAACGTCACCTATTGAAGAAAGTTGAAGTGGAGACTCAAACTCATCAACTGATTGCCAAAGCTGAAGTCCAAGGTCAAGAATCAGCTATTGCCGCAGCGATCGCCGCTGCCGAAGTTAACCAGGAATTATTGACGCAAAGACAGTCTGAATTAACGGCTCATAGTGCTAGACAAAAGCGGGTTCAGAATCTGTCGGCATTAGAACAAGAAAAACTTGAGCAACTGAAATCGGAGCTAGGGGAGCATGAGCAGCGATTAGAGAGACTTAAACCTTTAGAGAAAGAAGGCGCAATCTCTCAAGAAGCTATTTTTCAAGCTCAACAGGCTCAGCGCCAGAGTCAACAACAACTTACTGACAATAAACTGCAAGGAATTAGCAGTATTAGCGAACAGATATTCCAATCCGAGCAAGCTTTGAGGGAAATGGAGGGACGTATTACCCAAAGTCAAGGAGAATTGGTGGCAGGAAAAAAAGAAATTGAGCGACTTCAGGCAGAATTACTGCATAAAACAGCCGAAAGGAGAAGAATTAAGCTAGAGGCACAGCAGAAAGTAGAACAGTTCAAGCTGGAGATTGGTCAAACTGAAAGCAAAATAGCCGAAACGAAAAATAAGTTAGCTACGGCGGAAAACTTACTCGAAAAAAGATCTTTAAGATCTCCTGTAGCAGGTACTGTTTTATCGTCCAATGTGGTCAACATAGGAAAAGTGATTCAATCAGGAGAAACTGTTGCGGAAATAGCGCCTCAGGGTGCTCCCTTAGTGCTTTCCGCTATCTTACCTGACCAAGAAGCGGGCTTTGTGAAAAAAGGCATGACAGCACAGGTTAAGCTTGATGCCTATTCATATCAAGATTATGGGATCATTCCTGGCAAAGTAATTTCTGTTTCAGCAGATACGAAAACCGATGAAAAATTAGGTGCAGTCTACCGAGTAGAAATAGAACTAGAACGTAACTACGTGACTGAAGAGCGCCAGAAAATCTTGTTCAAACCAGGTCAAACAGCAACTGCGGATATTATAATTCGGCAGCAGCGAATCATTGATGTTTTACTTGATCCGATCAAGAAACTAGAACAAGACGGCATTGATTTATAAAGCCGAAATATAAAACCGAAATTTATTTGTTCGAGAGCAAAAATTATGTATCAAAATTTAAATTCCACTGATTCCCAGCTCGATAAGACCATGTCTGACGATCAGTTTAACCAAATAGTTGAAGCTATTATATCGGGAAAATATTCATGGGCATGTCTGCTAATTCTGCGGTTTTCTGGATATAACCCCTTACACTATATTCCTTATCGAACCTACAACCGACTGATGAAAGTTAACCGAGAGCAACAACTTGAATCAGTCAGCAATACGGCGATCGCTCATCAGAAAAAGTCTGTATTATCTCAATCGAAGCAAAAATCCTCCACGAAGCTGCGAGATCTATGTTGTTGGGAAGAAGTAGATCGCCAATCTAAGCAGGTAAAAGGAGGAAAAGGTGAACAGGGAGAATTTTCATTCTCTGCAATACCGAGTATGTTCTCGTAAGGATTCAAGAACAGTTAGATATAGCCGTACAAAGTTAGGTTAGGACATCAGTAAAGTTATTAGTTCAGGGTAGCTAATTAAATACTAAAAACTAAAAACTAAATACCAAATACTACGAGCTAGTACCCAGTCACGGGGTAGGCTTTACATTGTGCCCTTGTGGTAAACCCAAATCGACGGTAAGGAGTAAGAGCAATTGGATACTACAGCAATGACATCACCTTCTTCTGCGGGGGGAGCAGAGGATAGTCTCACAGTCTTATCTTGGCTGTTAAAACAGGATCGATTTAACCCTGACAAGATAGAGTTAATCAAACATCTTAGCCAACAATTTGAAATACTAGAGTTTCAGTTGGGAGAAGACTTGATTGTTCAGTCAGATTCTTCGGCTCCTGAGAACAAATCGCAACCACAAGCGCAGTATTTCTTACTCATTTGTGAAGGGCGATCGCGACTGTTAAGCTTTGATGCCGATAAACAACGAGAAGTGTCGACTAATCTCATGACAGAAGGAGCGACCTTTGGCGGAGAATCTCTCTGGTGTAAAATTTTTCTTTCCTATCGGGTAGTAGCTGCTAGTAAAGTTCGGATCGCCAGGATTTCTCTCGACAAACTGACTCCTTTCCTCCAAAAACTGCCAGAGCTTGATCGAAAATGGCAGCACATGACTCAGCAGCATCAAAAATTAATCTTTTTAAAGACCCAAACCCAATTACGTTCTCTATCAAGCCATCGCCTGAAGAAACTCCTTCCTTATCTCGTTGCCACCAAAATCAACGGGGGCAATTATTTAAAATCATTGGGAGAGACTGCTCGTTGCTGGTTACGCCATGGTCAAATCAAAGATCAAACTATCAAAATAGGAGATTCTTGGGGATATTCAGAGTCAGTTAATCGTAATTGGATTGCCCAGACGGACTTGCTAGTCTATCAATTACCGCAAAAAAATTGGCAGATTTTCTCAGAACTTACCCCCGAATTAGTTTCTGCTTGGTCAAAAAGCCCTGATGTCCAATCTAGTCAAACACCATTAGCCAAGACGGAGAACTTCACTAATGTTAACGCTTTAGTTAGTCTCAGAACTCCTAAATCAAGTATTACTGTGACAAGTTCTTCTTTGGCAAGTCCTCCCCCCTCTCAAGGCATAGATAGAGAAGGACAAGGACAAGAGATTGATTATCCAAGACCGATCAAACGTCGTGGTCGATGGAAAACCTATCCCTTTATCGCACAGCAAAGTTCCTCTGACTGTGGAGCCGCCTGTCTAGCGATGATTAGCCGCTATTGGGGCAAGCGCTTAAGCCTCAATTTTTTGCGAGAGATCATTGGTATTGGACGCTCTGGTGCATCCCTCAAAAGTTTAGCCTCAGCGTCAGAGGCAATCGGTTATCATGCTCGACCAGTGAGAGCAAGTCTGAATCGTATTGCTGAAGAACAAAACCCCTGGATTGCCCACTGGCAAGGAGATCACTATGTAGTCGTTTACCGCATCAAAGACAATAAGGTTCTGATTGCCGATCCTGCACAAGGAAAATTGGAACTTTCTGGCTTAGAATTTGTTACCTGTTGGACAGGATACGCTCTATTATTGGAGGCAACTGAAGAATTATCGGCAGTACCATCAGAAAAACGCTCTCTAAGTAGATTTCTCAAACTGTTGTGGCCTTATCGATCCATCGGCATCACAGTTATCGTTGCCTCCTTATTGATTCAAATCCTGGGTCTGATTTCTCCTTTGTTTACCCAGATCATTCTTGACCAAGTAGTAAGTAACAAAAGCCAATCAACTTTAAATGTGTTGGTGATTGGGATCTTAATGTTTGGCTCTTTGGGCATCGGCTTGTCTTCGATACGCAACTATTTACTAAGTTATCTAGCAAACCGTCTGGATCTAACCATGATCAGCGGCTTTGTGAATCATGCTTTAAATCTTCCCCTCAAGTTTTTTGAATCTCGTCGTGTGGGAGACATTATCACTCGGGTTCAGGAAAACCAAAAAATTCAACAGTTCTTAATTCAAAATCTGTTGCTAACTTGGTTGGATTTCCTCACAGGATTTGTCTATCTCGGTTTAATGTTCTACTATAATTGGCAGCTTACCGCGCTAATTTTGCTGTTAATACCCCCGATTGTTCTCTTGACCCTCGCAGCAACACCTTTACTAAGAAAGGTATCTCGGGAGAGATTTAACGCCACTGCCGATCAAAACTCTTCCTTAGTGGAAATGATGACGGGGATATCTACGGTTAAAGCCGTAACTGCGGAAAAAGATCTACGTTGGCGTTGGGAGGATCTGTTAACGAAGCAGTTAAATGTCCGCTTCAAAGGTCAAAAGCTGGCAATCAACTTAGGATTACTGAGCGGGTTGATCAATTCTATTGGTGGGGCATTACTGTTGTGGTATGGTGCTACCTTGGTGATCCAGGATCAGTTAACTATTGGTCAGTATGTAGCTTTTAATATGATGAAAGGCTATATTATCAGTCCTGTGATGGCATTAGTGGCATTATGGGATGAATTACAAGAAGTATTAATTTCTATAGAACGGCTCAATGATGTCTTTGAAACCACATCAGAGGAAGCACAGCGCGACTCAAAAATAATTTTACCTAAATTAGAGGGAAATTTAGTCTTAGATAATGTTACTTTTCGCTATGAAAGTGAAGAAGAGAGCAATATACTGCAAAATATCTCCATAGAAGTTACAGCAGGGCAAACTGTCGCAATTGTTGGTCGTAGTGGCTCAGGAAAAAGCACATTAGTCAAACTAATCCAAGGTTTGTACCATCCTCTTAGTGGTCAAATTACTGTGGATGGACATAATCTAAAGCATGTTGCCCTTAAATCTTTAAGATCGCAAATGGGAGTTGTACCCCAAGACTGTTTTTTATTTTCGGGAACTATCTTAGAGAATATCACTCTCTATCGCTCGGAATTTACTTTGGAACAAGCGATCGCCAGCGCTAAACTAGCAGAGGCTCATGCCTTTATCCAGTCTCTACCTTTGGGCTATAACACTAAAGTTGGGGAACGGGGGGATAGTCTTTCTGGTGGACAACGGCAGCGTATTGCGATCGCTAGGGCATTTTTAGGAGATCCACCAATTTTGATTCTAGATGAAGCGACTAGCTCTCTGGATACGGAATCGGAACGGCGTTTTCAGGAAAATCTCACCCGCCTTTCTCGTCAACGTACGACCTTTATCATTGCCCATCGTCTCTCCACAGTGCGTAATGCTGATTGTATTGTGGTCTTAGATCGCGGTTTGATCGTTGAGCAGGGTACTCATGAAGAACTAATTTCACAAAAAGGACTCTACCATCAGTTAGCCAAACAGCAGCTAAGTCTCTAATATCTTTTATCCTTCATCCTTACGAGCAGATAGCTAAACGATGAAACTGCCTCTGCTTCGTACTCGGACAAACATAGACATCCTGGATGGTCTGCATCTGTTACGCCCAGTATAGAGAGCTTATTGTAAAGGTAAAGGATAAAAAGGCATTAAATTGATTACTTTACACATTAGAGCAATAGCAGGACTTTTTTTGCTCCAGGAAATCGAATACTATCCTGTGTAACCATCGAATTTAAGCTAAAGATCTATCGCTATGAATCATGTAGTTTAATTCGCTACGGAGCCACTCTTTAAATATCTTATCGATAATCTCTTGACGTATCTTGGGAGTTAGTTGAGCGGGAATATAGTTCTCAATTTTAAATAAATGATACCCTTGCTCTGAGCGGATAGGTCCAATTATTTCACCGACGTTAACAGGAGTCTTAAATACGGCAGTAGCTATCTCTGGTGAATACTTCCAGCGATCTACTTTTCCCTCGTAGCCACATACATATCGCCGTTGCTCATCAATGTCATAAAGGTGTGCTGCCTGATAAAAGCTGATTTCTTCTT
>CALLPS010000339.1 GCA_938015355.1 uncultured Pleurocapsa sp. | reverse complement strand
TCGTTACCTGTAGCCAAAGAAAATAGCGATCGCGCTTTTGATTATGCCGCCTGTATCGGTTGCGGTGCCTGCGTCGCTGCTTGTCCTAATGCTTCGGCATCTTTATTTACCGCAGCGAAAGTATCTCATTTAGCCTTACTCCCTCAGGGGAAACCTGAGGGTAAATCAAGAGTGTTAGAAATGACTGCACAAATGTCAACGGAAGGCTTTGGTGACTGTTCTAATCATGGTGAATGCACTGCTGTCTGTCCTAAAGGAGTCCCCTTAGATGCTATTTCTACGATGCGCCGAGAGTATATTAAGGCGATGTTTTAGTTAATAGTTAATAGTTAATAGTCAATAGTTAATAGTTAATAATTAATTTTGACTAGATTGACGAGTAAAAACTAAATTTTTATCATCTGATAATTCGGAATTATAACTATAGCCTGAATCGTGGAAATTCTTGATATTTTCAGGATTTATAATTTTATGCCGAATAATGTAAGCCGTCATCATTCCCCGCGCTTTTTTGGCATAAAAGCTAATGATTTTATACTTACCATTTTTCCAATCCTTAAAAATAGGAGTAATAATATTTCCTGTCAATAACTTTGGTTTGACGGCTTTAAAATATTCATTAGAAGCCAAATTGATAATAATTTTCTGGTCTAATTTTGTTAACTGTTGATTGATGACTTGAGTTAGTTTATCAGCCCAAAAATCATAAAGAGTATTTGCGGATAAAGCTGTTAGTTTAGCATGAGCTAACTTAGTTCCCATTTCTAAACGATAAGGCTGGATCAGATCCAATGGTCTCAGTACACCATATAAACCTGATAAAATTCTTAAGTGTTCTTGGGCAAAATCAAAATCCTGCTGTTGCCAGAGATTTATATTCATCCCTTGATAAACATCACCTTGAAAAGCGAGTAAAGCCTGTTTGGCATTGCGATCATCAAAGGTAGGCTGCCAAGTTTGATAGCGAGATGCATTCAACTCCCCTAACTTGTCACTAATTTTCATCAAATCTGAGATCTCTGTTGCCGATAAGTTTCGCAATTCCTTAACCAAAATTTCCGTATCAGATAAAAAGTCAGGTTGGCTAAAGCGATCTAATCTAGCAGGAGTCTCAAAGTCTAGAGTTTTGGCGGGAGAAATTAAGATAAGCAAAGATCTAATGGTTTCTGAATCAAAAAGTCTAAATTAAAAAGTCTGAATTAAAAAATGCGATCGCGTTGTTATATGGGAAGCGGTACCCTTTAGGGTTAGGAGTCCTTTAGGGCGATCGCTCTTGTTAAAAATGCGATCGCCATTGTCAAAAATCAAACTACTAAATAGCTACTTGGGACTCAACTTTTTTCTCGTTTTGTACCGCAGCATAAAGACGATTTAAGGCTTTAAGATAAGCCCTAGCAGAAGCAACAATGATATCCGTATTAGCTGCTCGACCAGAATAGATCTTGTCGTTGTGACGCAAGCGAATTGTCACTTCCCCCATAGCATCAATGCCCTTGGTTACGGACTGTACCGAAAATTCAATCAACTCATTAGAAATATTAGTGACCCGATTAATTGCTTTATAGATAGCATCAACAGGCCCTGTCCCAATGGCGGCATCCGTTAGCTCTTCCCCATCAGGAGTCAACACGGTAACAGTAGCAGTTGGATGGGAATGATCCCCACAGGATACTTGTACTAGTTCGAGGCGAAATAGTTCAGGAGGTTGTCTAATCTCATCACTGACAATTGCCTCAATGTCCCAGTCACTAATTTCTTTTTTCTTGTCGGCAACTTCCTTAAAGCGCACAAAAGCCTTGTTCAGTTCAGTTTCAGAAAGTTCAAACCCTAATTCTGCCAAACGAGTGCGAAAAGCATTACGACCAGAGTGTTTACCGAGGATAATTTGCTGATTATCGTTGATGCCAATGGACTGAGCATCCATAATTTCATAGGTGAGCTTATTTTTTAGCACTCCATCCTGATGAATCCCCGACTCGTGGGCAAAAGCATTCGCCCCCACAATCGCTTTATTCGGTTGCACTATTACCCCCGTACGGTTGGAAACTAAACGAGAGGTTTTGTAAATCTGTTGGGTGTCAATGTTGGTTAAAGGTTGAGTAGATTCCTCTGGTCTTCCTAAAAAGGGGTTGAAGTATTGGCGGCGGACATGAAGCGCCATGACTAATTCCTCTAGGGCAGCATTTCCCGCTCTCTCGCCAATCCCGTTAATCGTGCATTCTAACTGTCTCGCACCATTTTTTACCGCTTCGAGGAAGTTAGCTACCGCCAAACCAAGATCATTGTGACCATGAACTGAAACAACTGCCTGGTCTATATTCGGTACGTTTTCACAGATGCCCTTAATTAATGCCCCAAATTCAGTAGGAGTGGTATAGCCAACAGTATCAGGAATATTAACAGTAGTTGCCCCTGCGGCGATCGCAGCTTCTAATACTTGGTAGAGATACTCTGAATCGGTGCGTACTGCGTCCATGGGGGAAAACTCAACATTATCCATAAAGGATTTGGCATAAGCTACCATTTCTTGAGCAATATCTAACACTTCAGCGCGAGATTTCTTGAGTTGATACTCTAAATGAATATCAGAAGTGGAAATAAAAGTATGAATCCGCCCCTTCGCAGCAGGAGCTAATGCTTCCGCCGCCGCTTTAATATCAGCTTTGATGGCTCGTGCCAAACTGCAAATTACGGGGCCATTTTCCGTACCAACCTGAGCCGCGATCTTTTGTACTGCCTCAAAATCTCCAGGACTGGCAAAAGCAAAACCCGCCTCAATTACATCAACTCCCAGTTTAGAGAGGGAATGGGCAATTTCCAGCTTTTCTTCAACGTTCAGGGTTGCACCAGGAGACTGTTCTCCATCTCGTAAGGTAGTGTCGAAAATAATGATGCGGTCTTGTGAATTGTCCATAACCCAAAGTTTATTTTTTAGATCGTTGCTGGTTTTTAGTTACTTAACTTTTAGTTGCTGACTTTTATAAATGTCAATGGCGGGATAATAGTATTACCCGCCATCAGTTTTCAATTGCTTGTTTGCTGCCTGAGAAAAGGTCTTGCTTTTTCAGCTTCTAATTGAGCAACATTACTTATGAATTATAAGCTATCTCGTGAACTACCTGCGATAAAGGAGCGAAGCTCCTAGCTGTAAGCTGTCTATCACCGATAAGTTTAAATCAATTAGCGATCTCGCCTCCCTGATACTTACCTGGCATCCCCTCAGCGGAAGCAACAACTTTAGTCAGAACACTGATTCTACCATTGGGAATTATGAGAATCGCGATCGCAATTACTGATTCTCTCTAGAGATTCTACAAATAATAACTCTGATAATGACTCTGACGAGATTTTTGATAGCTATGATCTTTTTTAGTTTGGGGTGGGAACTATAAACGTAGAAAAAAGATCACAAGTAACTACTATCAAGTAACTATAATTATGGCTGGAAAAACTACTTATTTAACTATAGAAGAATTTAATAATCAAGCAGTTTTGAATCAATTAGATTCAAAATGTACGATAAACAACTCAATCTTTAAAAAGGGAGATGTTTTACAACATCAGGAAATAAAAGAGGTTTTAGACATCTGTAATAATTACAATGACTTTAATATAAATACTTTAATTGTAAATAGTCAGGAAACATTGACAATTTGGATTGAAGAAAAATCTCAAGTTTCTCCTGTTCAAGCTATTGAAATCCAAAAAAACAAAGATAACCAAGAAAAAATAGAATCGTGGCCAACTAACCAGTCAGTTCCCACCAAAAAAGTGATCAAGAGATATCGTGGTCAAGTGTACGAAGAAGAAGTAGCAGACTGGAGCGCAATGCAGCAAATGAATCAACAAAATAAGCCTCGTCGCAAATATAGAGGGCACTACATTGACTAGTACTGCTGCGCGGAAGTCAAAATCATACGCCCACGTCTACTAGTGCTGACTAAAAAGTGCTGACTAAAAAATAGTTTTTCTTTATTTCAACCTCAATTTTGTCAGGTCATGATGTTTCAGTCGGATAAATTACTGGCGGTTGGGGACTAATAACTGATAATATAAGCGGTGCCTCTTGTGGGATTGAAATAAAGATTATGGCGTTAGTTGTTCAAAAATATGGTGGTACTTCTGTCGGTTCCGTAGAACGAATTCAGGCGG
>CALLPS010000338.1 GCA_938015355.1 uncultured Pleurocapsa sp. | reverse complement strand
GTACGGATACTTTTGGATGGAGCGTGGGGTTTTGTTGCTTCCCACCGTATTGCTCCCGAAGAAATTACACGGATTGTTAATCTCGCGATCGAAACTGCCAAAGGAAGCCGACTCACACAACAAGAGCCAGTAAAACTTGTTCCCGTCGCAGCTTATCAAGATAAATATGTCACGCCGATTGCCATAGATCCTTTTGAAGTTCCAATTCAAGAAAAAGCTGAATTGCTATTAAATATCAATGAGCAATTGTTAGCCTATGAGAAGCAAGGAATCAAGAAAGCTTACTCATTTCTTAGCTTTACCAAAGAAGATAAAATATTTGCCTCTACCGTCGGTTCGATAATCGAACAAACCATTTATCGTAGCTATCCTGGTATGGGCTGTACAGCGATCGCCAATGGAGATGCCAAGGGCAGAAATTATGAACGCCCACCCCTTAATATCGGTTATGAACACATTAATCGTGCTGATTTACTGGGTAATATTGAACGAGTGGCAAATGAAGCGATTGAAAAAGTTTACGCCCCAGAATTTACTGAGGAGGGTAAAACCACTTTAATCTTAAAACCCAGTAATCTATTTTTGACCATTCATGAGTCTGTAGGACACCCGACAGAATTAGATCGAGTATACGGCTATGAAGCTAACTTTGCAGGAACCAGCTTTGCTACTACCGATAATCTACACCAACTTCAATACGCAGCTCCTTGGATTAATTTAGTAGCTGATCGCACGCAACCCCAGGGACGCAGTACCATGGCTTATGATGATGAGGGTGTTCCCGCCCAACAATGGTATGTTGTCAAAGATGGCATGCTTAACGACTATCTGACAGATCGAGAAACTGCTCATCGTTTAGGGAGAGGAAGTAGTAATGGTAGTGCCTATGCTGATAGTTGGTCGAGTACTCCCATGGTACGTATTCCCAATTTAGGTTTAGAACCAGGGAAACCAGGAGACGAACATACTGCAAGCCTAGAGGAAATGATTGCTGATACCAAAGACGGAATTCTGATTGACGGTATTGGGAGCTATTCCATTGATCAGCAGCGTCGTAACTTCCAGTTTGGGGGAGATGCTTTTTGGCAAGTTAAAAACGGCAAGATTACAGGAATGTTAAAAAATGTTACTTATCACAGCATGACTACGGATTTTTGGAACAGTATTGACGCTCTTGGTGACGAATCAGAATTAGTCCAGTGTGGAACAACTATGTGTGGGAAAGGGGAGCCGATGCAGATCGCTCAGATGACTCATGCCTGCGTCCCCGTTAGAGTTCGGAATATTCATGTTGGCAGAGCTTCTTAAAATCTATTTCGAGCATCAGCTAAAATCTTGATTACACAAGCCTCCAAAAATGCTTTTTTTTAGTTAAATTTTCCTAATAAGTTCAAGCAAAAGCAATTCAAAAGACTATGGATTATAGCTTACAGCTTATAGCTGTCAAAACCAGTTAGCTTACTTAACCCAAACTAAGGTTTTTTAGGGTTGCAAACTAGACATTCAGTCTGCTAAATTAGTTGAGCGCAATAAAAAGCGTGCCAGGATAGCTCAGGTGGTAGAGCAGAGGACTGAAAATCCTCGTGTCGGCAGTTCAAGTCTGCCTCCCGGCATTTTAGGTACAACTGTATATTCAAAGAATTAATGTTAAATTGTCTATACTTTTGTTGAGTTTTTATATTTAAATGGGGTTTTTTTTCTTCCAGAAGAACAGGCTGAACCAGTAGAAATAGCCAAGCGATCGCGGATTCTAGCAGTAATGGCACTATTAGGTATCCCTGGAAATGAATCTAATTTTCACACCTTGATTCACTCATCACTAAATTATTACGATGTACCACAGTGTCTGCACTGTCATAGCCAAGAATTGACGCAATCTCAGTAGAGTGAAGCCCTTTAATCTGCTCAATTTCGCTACTGTTATAATTAACTAAACCTCTACCGAGTTCTATCCCTTCTTGGTTGCATAGTTGCACTGCATCAGAGGTAGAAAATTCTCCTTCAATAGCAGTAATTCCCGCAGGAAGTAGAGATGTCCCTTGATGAGTCAGGGCTTTAACGGCACCGCGATCTAAATACAGCTTACCCATGGGAATCAAGCCATAGGTAATCCAACGTTTACGGGCATTATCCGTCCGGGGTTGGGGTTCAAACTGAGTCCCCAAGTCTTTCCCCTGCAAGATATCCAAAATATTTTGGGGCTTTTTGCCCTGAGTAATAACTGTTCTTACTCCCGTACTAGTGGCAATACGGGCGGCGGCTAATTTCGTAGCCATCCCACCTGTGCCCCATTGAGATCCACTCGAACCTGCATCTACCTGAAGTTGATCAAATTCCCCGCTACTAACTAGCTTGATCGGTTGAGCATCAGGAACGGTTTTTGGATCAGCAGAATACATCCGATCTACATCAGTTAATAAAAATAACCAGTCTGCTTGAACTAAACTGGCAACTAAAGCTGACAAAGTATCATTGTCGCCAAATTTTAATTCTTCTACGGCAATGGTATCGTTCTCATTAACAATGGGAATTACCCCCAAATCTAATAATTCTCTAAAGGTATTAGAAGCATTAACATAGGTGTTGCGCTCAACCAACTCCCGTCTAGTTAATAATACCTGGGCGATCGCCTGTTGTAAATTACTAAAGAGATCATCATAAATTCGCATCAAACGACCTTGCCCAACTGCTGCCACAGCCTGTTTTAAAGCCATTTTACGGGGTCTTTCCCTCAGGTTTAACCTGGCACATCCCACCCCCACCGCCCCAGAGGAAACTAACACTACCCGATGCCCTTGGGAACGAAGATTACTCAAGGTTTCGACTAAGGAAGCGATAGTAGCGATCGCAATTTGCCCTGTCTCCTGGGTCAAACTGGAAGTGCCAATTTTAACTACTATCGTCTGAGATCTACTTGGAGACTCTTTACTCATTCGTCTTGATTGCTCCTCTCAACATTAATTCATATTTATTGATAATGATTGAACTGCATCAATACCATTTTGATCCTACATGGATCTAGTTCTCAGAGAATTTTTTCGTGCATTATGCTACTACTATGGGCAGAAAGTAAAATCATAATAAAGAATAGTATCAAGTTTCCTTGATTAATTTTTACAAAACTTTATCAGTGTGAGAGTAGCGATCGCGTGACTTATCTTAAACCAGAACCAACATCGAATCAATCATCTCCATCATCCTTAGTCAAAAAGATCTTAGAACAAGGAACAGAGGCTGCGTTGCGACAAAACTGGCTCTTCGTCAGTAATCAGCTAAAACTATTGCCTCAAAGTAAAGCCAAATTATTTATTTTAGAGCCGCAAGATTGGCAAACAGGTTTTGAGTTAGCATTGTCCATGCTATTAAATGCCGATTTTCAGCATAAATGGGAAATTACGAAACTTATCCCTGAATTTGGCTCTAAGATAGTTCCCCCTCTCTCTAAGATAGTTCTAGACGAAGAAGTTGATGCAGAAGTACGTTGGTTTATCTGTCAGATTTTGGGGAATTTTACCGAGCAAAAAGTCATTTTCACCTTAGTCGAATTACTTCAACAAACTAACGACAGCGAGTTAATTGCGATCGCCGGGAAAACCTTAATTGAAATTGGCGATCGCGCAATTGAGGCTCTCATAGATTTATTATCCCAACCCGAACACCGTTTACTGGCAGTCAAATCCTTATCTTACATTCGCACTGCGAACACGATTACCCCGTTGCTACAAATAGCTAGTGATGAAGCTCCAGAATTACGAGCCATTGCCATCAAGGCTTTAGGGAGTTTTCATGATTGCCGTATTCCACCAGTGTTAATTACTGCTTTAACCGATAAACATAGCACTGTCAGAAAAGAAGCGGCGATCGCCCTAGGATATCGTCCTGATCTCTGTGGGGAATTAGACTTGATTGCTCATTTGCAACCTCTCCTGTTCGATTTAAACCTCGAAGTCTGTCATCAAGCGGCGATCGCTCTGGGCAGAATGAAACAGGATGCAGCTAACGCGATCTTATTTGAAGTACTGCAAACGGAAACAACCCCCAGCAGCCTCCAATCAGATTTAGTAAAAGTTTTGGGATGGAGTGAGATTAGTTCGGGAATTAGCTATCTACAGCAAGCACTAACGAGAGCGGGGGAATTAGTAACTCAAGAAATTATTACCGTTCTGGGGCGAATTTCGACGGCTAAATTAAAGCCGCAATCTGCTCAAGTATTAATCAATTTTTGGCAAAATAAAAAGCAATTATACTCACCTCAAATCAGACAGGATTTAGTCACCTCTTTAGGAGAATTGCGCTGCAAATCGGCACAACCAGTTTTAGAACAACTAGTCGAAGACAGCGATCGCAAAGTTAAACTTCATGCTTTGGCGGCACTAAAAAAGCTAAAAACTAAAAGCTAAAAGCTATATGTGTAGAGGCTTGCACTCGGATGGGTGTATCCTTTAGGAAAAGCTAAAATCACCGAGTATTATCAGTGGTGAGCAGTAGAATTTATAGTTTCTTTCTTCTCAACAATAAATCCGTTGCCTTATCTGGTGTTAAAGGTAAGCTGATAAAGTACCCCTGCATATAATTACAGTGGAGAGTTTCTAAGATATTTTTCAATTGTTCTGATTCAACTCCTTCGGCAACAATTTGTAGATTTAAACCTGCTCCCAAAGTAGTAATTGCATTAATAATCGCCACATTACTCGAATCAACACTCAGATCCTTGACAAAAGAG
>CALLPS010000337.1 GCA_938015355.1 uncultured Pleurocapsa sp. | reverse complement strand
AGAGATTAAGCAACGACCAGAATTTGAAGATCTGCCAATCGCCATGCTAACTTCTCGTAGTAATGAAAAACATCAGAAGCTAGCCTTTAACTTAGGAGCATCAGCTTATTTCACCAAGCCATATAATGAGCAAGAACTGTTAGAAAAGCTGGCAGAAATAATTAAGTAATTTACCGTCGATTTGGGTTTACCACAAGGGCACAATGTAAAGCCTACTCTTTCAGGGATACTTACTTGTAGTATTTAGTATTTAGTATTTAATTAGCTACTAATAACTAATAACTAATAACCAGAATCCTTATCTTTTAAGATGAGGAGGATGTCAACTACTGTACTGTGTCGCAGCGTGAACGAGAGGTAATAAAGCTCCTGTTTGTTCTGTCCCATTGACCCCCAAGTCACTGTGGCAAAGAAATATTTTAGTAGATGCTCTAGCTAAGACATCTCGCAAAATCCGCTCTAAACGTTCTTTATCTTGGGCATACTCATCTTCAGGCATCCAAGTTTTTCCCTTCCATTGTTTCAGAAATAGAGGAGCAGCAAACAGAGTAGCAGCACCGCCTTGAGACCAGAGGGGAGAACTAGAATCTAACCAAAATTGCCAACGATGAGAAGAGCGCGAGGAACGATATTGAAAGACTGTTGAGAGAGTAACCCCAGCTATTTTGGCAGAAAATGGTCTTAAGGGTCGAGGATTGGCGGTAATTGTGCCCCGACGGAGGAGCTGAATAAATTGGGCGACAGTATTAGATTGGGTTTGGAAACTGGGTTCATTTTGCCTTAATCTACGGTCTACTTCCCAAAAGTGTTGAGCGGATTCCATTAATTCTCGCAAGACGGCTAATTTATCTCTACTCAAAGATGAACCATTATTTAAAAAATATTCAATGGCTTCTGCTAAGAGAATTGTTGGGGTTAAGAAGCTTTGCTGCTGCTGTTTAAGTTTACTAGCTTCAATCCAGCTAACAATCTCCTGGTAAGCTTGGGTTGCTTGATGTCCTAAGCGATCCCAACGGGGAAAAGTTTCTACGGGGGCTAGATAAGGATACTCAGGATCAACTTTATAACAATAGTCGGCAATTAATCCTGCCCTCACTGGATCTATCTGGGCACTTGATTTCTGACCCCGTTGACTAAAGATCGTAAGCATTTCAGCGATCGCATCACGGTCAAGCAAACGACCTAAATCTGCATAGACTAAACCTAATAGGCTCAGTAGACTTCTGACTAAAGGAGAGCTAATAATTGGACGTTGCTCGTTTAAGGGGATAACGGGGATGCCCTTGGCACAGAGAATTTCCATCAAGCTATAGCGGGCAATTTCATCTAAGCCAGGGGCGATAATCGCAATTTCTTCGGGTTTAATCTCCTGTCGCTGCACTGCTTGAATAATAATCTCGGCGGTTTGTCGCAGTAGCTCGGCACGGGAGATAGTTTGCAGAGATTGAATCGTATCGGGGGCGGTTACTAAGTAAGCAGATTCGTTAACCAACTCTACCGCCATATCCGCAAATGCGATCGCTAAATTATCGGTGACGGTCGTTAATTGTTCTTGATGACAACGAGTTGCTAAACCTGCCAGATAATCTGGATCAGCATTTAAGCCGAGACGAATTTTGCCATCAGGATTGTAGGTAAAGACAGCAGATGCACCTTGATCTAACATAACGTCAAATAGATCACGAGCGATCGCAGGATAGTCATCCAGATCATCAGCAAAAATTGCCTGGTAGCGACTTTTTAAGTGCTGTTGATAGTTCGGATTAGGCAGCAGAAAACGCCAATATAGTTCATAGATCAAGCCATAAGTCAGTAAGCCTCGGTCTAGACACCAACTACGCCATAATAATAGTAGTTCTCCCATCCTTTGCCAGAGGGGACTCTGAGCATTGTTGAAATCCAAACCTGATAAGCCCTGATGTAAAATTACCGCAATATCCTCTGTGGGTACGCCACTAGACCCCGCTAATTGCATCAAATCAAGGGTTTGACGCACCAAACGATATTCATTGTCCAACTCGCATAAATCTTGCCAATCTGGTTGATTTCGCCATAGCTGAGTCGCTAATTCTTGTTCGGTTTCAGGGCGTAATCTGAGGGGAAATTGCGCTTTAAGACTTAACTCCTCAAAAATCAAGGGAAAAAATAACATTACCTCATCGGTAATAAAACCAACAGGAGTCTTACAGACCACAGGATAAGTACCTTCTACTGCTAGTACCAGGCGATCGCTTAATTCTCGACGATTCTGATTATTCGCGGCAAAAACTAATATCGCCGAAGCTAAATTTTGCGCTGGATTTTTAATCTTCGGTTTCAAGAGTTGTCGGCGCACCCAAGTACAAAATTCCGTCACCAAACGAGAAGTTTTACCTGTACGAGATGTTCCCGTAATCCAGAGGAGTGAAGTATTAGATTTGGACTGTTTCGGCATAGTTACTAAAAATATAGTCAAATATAACAATGACTTACTTTAGCTCTGCCAGGTGTAACTCTGACGGGGCGAACTATATGCGAAGCGGTATCCTTTAGGACAACGCCCTCTATCCCTTGAGCAAAAGCTGTTGGGATTACTTTTCTTAGAATGTTGTAACTGCCGTTGACATCAGAATTTATTCTGACTTCCTCACCTTTAATTTTATACATTCCTCTAGACTCTCGATAACCACTAAATTTTGCATTTGTAGCTTCATCAGTACCATAAACAGGAATACAATCTAGATTAAGAAAACTGGCTTTTGAAGTGTAACTTTCTTCTTCAATCAACACTTCAATTCCTTTTAGCTGTGCTTTGTAAGTAATCATTTCTACAAAACGAGTATGAGGGATTGAAGTGAAACTTTGGTTATTCTTTTTGCCATTGTTAACCTCTTGTTTCCAGAGAGGATTTTTACCAATGACTAACTTACCAATTCCTTGTTTGTCAAGGTGATGAATTATCCAGCCACTAGCTTGATGTAAATAACTATCGATACGGTTATTTCTTTTTGCCGTTAGCTGTTGAATTCTGTTGGAACTTTGATTGCTATCTCTTAATAACGACTGGAATCTAGCCTTGGTTTTGTTGTAGAACTGGTTTAAACTTTTCAGTGGTCTTCCGTTAACCAGAATAGGTACAAATCCTATTTGGTTTGATGTTAAAGCCGCTAGATTATTTACCCCAATATCTATTGCTGCTACCACGCTCGATTTAACTACCGTACTAAATTCAGGCTGGTCATAAACTACCTCAATTACATACTGCCCGACTTTGGGAATGATTCTTGCTTGAGCAATGTCTTTGGCTTTGGTTGGCAATTTAATATCAGTCCCAGATAGATTAACTATTCCTTTTCTAAGCCAGATTTTACTAATTGCTTGAATCGTATAGATAAGTAAGTTCCTCCCTTTGACCTTGTGCTTATACTTGGGTAGTTTTGGTCTGCCAGTGAATAAACTAGGCTGCTTTTTGTAAGCTTTGCAAGCTGCAAAGAAAGACTTCCAGTTTTTATCCAAAACCTTTAGTACCTGTTGAGCAACCTTGGCTGGTAAAGCCTTATAGTCTGGGGTTCCTTTACAAGCGTGATAGAGCTTATTGTAGCCAAGATAAAGTTGGTCAAAGATAAACAGTTGACGTACTTGGTAATTAGCGTAGTTGTACAAGTTTTTTGACAAGAAGCACAAGCTATCTATCTGTTGCCAAATAGGATTACTGCGCTTAATTATGTGCCTTTCAACTTGTCTCATGTCGTTAATTAATCAATGATTTTCTCAGTATAAATGACTATAAATGACTATGTTTTTATTTAATCTTTATTAAACTTGCATTTGCAGACTTTTAGTCAAAGTTAAACCTTTTTCCTAACCAAAATACTCTGGCTCATTACCTGGTTTCCATTTAATATTGCAGCCAATACTGGGCTTTTGTTCAAATTCCAGCTTGTTATTCTGTAACACAGCATCTATTGCTTGACGCAGATCTTTGCCAGTTACAGGAATACCATTACTAGGGCGACTATCATCTAATTGACCACGATAGGCGAGTTTTCCCGCACCATTAAACAAAAAGAAATCGGGAGTACAGGCAGCAGTATAGGATTTACTTACCTCTTGGCTAGCGTCATAACATACAGGAAAATTAAGGTTCAATTCTTCTGCCATCTGCTTCAGTTTTTCAGGAGAATCATCAGGATAATTTGCCACGTCGTTAGCACTAATTGCCACTATGCCAAGGGCTTGCTCTTGATAGTCTTGACCGATTTTAGCGAGTTCAACTTGAACATGTTTTACAAATGGACAGTGCTGACAAATAAACATCACCAGTAAAGCTTTACTATCCTTAAAAGTTGCTAAGGAAATAGTTTCACCTGACACCACATCGGGGAGTTGAAATTCAGGTGCAGCAGTACCCAAGGACAACATCGTAGAAGCAGTTTTGACCATAATAAAAATTTTGCTTATAAAATCCCATTTAAAATTATCTTAGAACAAAAACTAAACTAAAAATTGGGATGCGATCGCATCAACTTCAAAAGGCGTAATTCCGTAACAGATTACTGAAGTTGAAATGTTGAATTTTCTAAAATTTTTATGCTCTAGTTGGCACCACATAACCCTAAAACCCTGGTCAACTCTCCTGGACGACCTAAATGATATCCTTGAGCGTAATCTACTTTCAAATCGCGCACCGTATCTAAAATAGCTTGATTTTCCACAAATTCGGCGACAGTTTTTAAACCAATAGCACTAGCTAGATAATTAATTCCTTCTACCATCGCTCTGGAGACTTTATCCTTATTCAATTCAGTGATAAAAGAGCCATCAATCTTTAAATAGTCCACAGGAAGATTTTTCAAATAGGTCAAAGAAGACATTCCTTTACCAAAATCATCAAGGGCGAAACTACAGCCGAGATCTCTTAGGGATTTAATAAATTTAGATACCTTAGTCAAATCCGAAATAGCGATAGTTTCGGTAATTTCAAAACAGAAAAGGTCAGGTGGAAGCAGGGAATCTTTGATTTTTTGGCTTAAAAACTCTAAAAACCCGACTTCATTGAGAGATGCCCCTGACAAATTAATCGAAAAGTGATAATTTTCCCAATGAGAGCGATCGCTTTCCCCCAGTTTAGCAAATAAATTATCGATGACCCAAGTATCAATATTAGGCATCAAAGAATTGCGATTAGCCGCATCCAAGAAAATATTTGGTGAAATAACTTGATTTTCTCGATCTGTTAACCGCAAGAGGATTTCAAAGTGCTTTCTTTTATCCTTTAACCCTAAAGAAGTAATTGATTGGGCATAAAGACTAAAAAGATTATTATCTAAAGCTGTACGAATGCGTTTATTCCAGAGGATGTCCTCATTTTGCTGGAATTTAGACTGGGAGATGTCATGTTGATAAACAGCAATACAGTCTCGACCCCGATTTTTAGCTAAGTAAAGTGCTTGATCGGCTGCTTCAACTAAAAGGGTGGGATTATCTTCCAAGTTAGGAGTAGTGCTGGCTACTCCTGCACTAATTGTGACTACAGAATCCACAGAGGAATTGAGATGGGGGATATTCAATTCTTTGACGATGACCCTCATTGCCTCCGCAACTTGAATTGCTCCTTCTAGGGGAGTATGGGGCAAAACGATGACAAATTCTTCACCACCATAACGAGCGACTATATCGGCAGGTCTTTTGGTGATTGAGGAGATCGCATTTGCTACCTGACGCAGACATTCATCTCCTTTTTGATGACCATAAGTATCGTTATAGATTTTGAAACAGTCAACATCGCACATAATTAATGACAGAGGGGAAGGTATGCGCTTTAATCTACGCCATTCCAAATTGAGCTGCCGATCAAAATACCGACGATTGAAAACTTGAGTCAAGGGGTCACAAAGGGCAAGTTTTTTTAATTTCTGATTACTTTGATATAACTGTTTATGTAGCGATCCTTGTTGAATGGCAATCGATAACTGATTAGCCAATAATCGGAGCAGCTCAATTTCTTGTTTATCCCATTTTCTTGAATATTTAACTGGAGAATGATCTTTGTGGACACATTCATCTGCAACAATCCAGCCCCAGAGAGAATCAGAATCACTAGTGATTTCTGGATTGGTTTTGAGCAAGATTGGTACAATCATCTGAGATTTAACTTGAAGTTCTGCCCGTAGTTTGTTTCTGGTAGTATTTGACTTTAAATTAGCAATATTTTCAATTGCCCAAATTTCTCCCTGTTGATAATATTCATAATCAGCTTGATTTTGGATCAGATAATCGGCAGCAATTTTTTGGGGTAATTCTACATTGATATTGGCAGCAATTGATTTAAATCCAAAGTGAACATTTTTTCCCTCTAAACGTGCCAAAGATACTCGATCGCACTGAAGAAAAGAACGTATTTCAGTTGTCGCTGTCTGTAAAATTGATTTTAAATCTAAAGATTGACGAATGCGATCGCTAATTTCAAATAATAATTTTTGTTGTTGAGCCTCTAATGTTAAATGCTGGTTGAGACTCTGAAGACTAAGGTGAGTATCAAGGCGTGCTAGCAATTCTTCTTGCTCAATTGGTTTAGTGATGTAATCTACTGCTCCTAGCTCCAAACCTCTGACTTTATTAGCTGTTTGTGCCAGGGCTGTCATAAAAATAATCGGAATATTTTTAGTCTGGCTATCAGCTTTCAACTGGTGACAAACTTCAAATCCATTGATTCCAGACATCATAACGTCTAAAAGAATCAAATCTGGACTATTATTATGGGCAATTTCTATGGCATTTTTGCCATTTTGCGCTACTAAAACTTGATAACCAGACTTTTTAACATATTTAAATAATAGTTGTAAATTATTTGGTGTGTCGTCAACTATTAAAATCTTTTTTTTAGATTTAATGTCTACTGATAGAGCCATATATTTAAATATTGATTTGATATATGAGTAACTTAGCTCAGATCATTCTGATACTCCCTGAGTCTAACTACCTATCTTTTAAAATAAAAATATATAGTTTTAATAAATTTATTGTTGTTACTACTTAATGTTCCTAGAAATTGTCTTTTTTTTTCTGCGTAAATTCACTATAAAATCTAACCAAAGTGAATATTGTAGCCGTACAAAGTTAGATTAGGATAAAGTTAAGCTATCTGCTCTTAGTATTTAGTTTTTAGTATTTGGTTTTTAGTTTTGATTAATTAAGATTGTTTCTCTAAAAGCTTTTCAATAAAGTTAACTAACTTATTTAGTTGAAATTTACTGGCTATTTGTTGAACTTCTCTAATAAAGAGATTATACTGAGAGTCCTCTTTTTCTAAGAATTTTATTTTTGATTCAATAGCATCAATATCTCCAGATCGTACTAACCTTAATAACTCAATTAATTCAGATTCGGGAGGAGTGGTAAACATAGATAGGCGATCGCTAGAGGCAGTAGCTTCGGGAACAATCCAATCTAGTTGTAAATGAGTTTTTAATAGTTCTAAAAGCAGATCTAAATCTATTGGTTTCGCTAAAAAATCATGGCAATCTATTCCTGTAGGCAGAAAATCCGCCTCCCCAAGGGTCGAGATAATTAAAATAATTGTCGTTTGGAGTCCAGGCTGTTGTCTGATCTGGGCGATGGTTTCTGGAGCATTCGTGCCGAGAATGTCTGCATCTAAAATAATGACATCAGGTTTAAATATTTGAGCTTTAAGCAATCCTTCGGTCACATTTTTGCCCTGTTCGATCATAAAACCTAAGGGATGTAAGTAACTGATGAGTAGAAACCGATTATCGTCATTTTCATCCAGCAGCAAAACCTTACGGGGTTGATGGTTAAAATCGAGTTGCTGAGATTGAGGAATAGTTGCTGAAGACAATTTGCTCGAATCAGTTGTTAGTACCGCTAACTCTAGATTAAAAGAAAAGATACTGCCTTGACCGACTACGCTTTTGATCTGAATATTATTATTCATCAATCGCACAATATCTTGACTAATACTTAACCCCAAACCAGTGCCTTCTTGGGGGTTCCTATTTTCTAATTGTTCAAAAGGAACAAAAATTTTCGCTAACTCTTCGGCAGGAATACCTTTTCCTGTATCCCGAACTTCAAAGTGAATTTTGTAGTTGTAGGGTTGAGAATTTTGTCTGGATTGTGAAAAATAGGCAATATCTTCTAGAGGATTGACAGATAAAGTAACAGTACCAGTGTCGGTAAATTTAATCGCATTACTTAGTAAATTCAATAATACTTGTCGCAGGCGAGTTTCATCTGCTTTGACGATAGTCGGTAGAGAATGGGAGGGCTGATAGATAAATTCCAAGCCTTTCTCTTGGGCGCGTAAACTAAAAATGGTCGCTAAATTTGACAAAAAGTCAATTAAATTAAATTCATGTTCTTCTAGTTGCATTTTGCCCGCTTCAATCTTAGAAAAATCAAGAATATCGTTAATTAGGGTGAGTAAATGCTGACCAGATTGATGAACAATATTAATTCCATTGCGTTGTTCCGCACTTAAATTAGATTCTTTCTGCAAGATACTACTAAAACCCAGGATGCTATTTAATGGGGTTCTTAATTCATGACTCATATGGGCAATAAAAGAGTCTTTAGCTTGGCTAGCTTGCTCTAGTTTATTTCTATTTTCTGCTAGGGCGAGTTCGGTTCTTTTGCGATCGCTGATGTCCTCAATAACTGCAATAAAGTACTTTGGCTCACCTGAGTCACTTCTAACCAAAGAAAACGTAAGATTTACCCAGATAATTGTGCTATTTTGCTGTAAGAAACGTTTTTCCAGTGAGTATGTCGTAATCTCTCCCCTTAACATCTGCTGGACATCTTGCAGATCACTAGTTACATCGTCGGGATGGGTGATTTCCTGTAAAGTCAGTTGCACTAAGCCCTCGCTTTTATACCCCAACATTTCACTGAGTCGCTCATTGATTTTGAGAAATGCTCCTGCTGGAGATATATGAGCAATTCCTACTGCTGCTTGTTCAAAAGTACTGCGGAAGCGATGTTCGCTTTGCAAGAGTGCTTTTTTTGTTTGCATAGTGGCAATAGACTGTCCAATATCTCTCGCCATTAATTCAATTACTTCTCGTTCGTGAGCCTCAAACTCTACGCTGCGGGGTTTAATACAGGAGAAGTTTAACGTTCCATAAAGAGTCCCATCAACCAAAATGGGCGTGCCGATAAAAGACTCCAGTTTGAAATTGAGATATGCAGGATGGTTTTGCATCTCGGGTATTTTCTCAACATGAGGATATGCCACTGTTTTTTTACTTTCGGCTATCTCAACACAATAAGTATCTTGACAACGGGCTTTATATCCTACGGACAAATCCAAAGGTGATTGCACTGCCAGGATTTCGTAGGCGGAGTCTTCTACTCGACTAACAATGCCTGTAGAAAGATTGAAGATCGTGCATCCTGTTTGCAGATAGTCGGCAAATAAATTTTCTATCTGCTCATAATTAGTTGTCGCCAGACGGTGTAGTTGTTTGAGCTTGTCACTAAAACTAGCTAAAGATGTAGTGCGCTCGGATACGCGTTGTTCTAATTGCTGATTAAGCTGACTTAATTCAGTTTCTCGCGATCGCAAGTTGCTAAGAGTAGTTTCTAGTTGTGATTGAACTTTCTTGATTTCATCAATCTTGATAAAACTAATGACAATACCATCGTCCTGTCGTTCTTCTGTTTGATACAGATTTACTCGCATCAAAAGATAGGAATTACTATTTTTGAGTTTTACTTCTAATTCTTTAGTCTGTTTAGTTTTAATTACTTCTTGCAGTAACTTAATCAACTCTGGACATTCAATTTTATAAGAAAGCTCTTCTAAGGGGCGGTCTATATCTGTATGGCGCAGAGCGATCGCGTTTTTCGCCGAAGGGGTAAATTTGCGAATGGTTAATTCTCGATCTAAAAAGATTACGCCAATATCGGTACTCTTAAGCAAGTTATCAATATCATTATTCAGTTCAGTCAGTTCTTGAATCTTAGACTGATATTCAATATTAACAGTGTGCAACTCCTCGTTAACCGAATGTAGTTCTTCATTGGTACTTTGTAGTTCTTCATTGGAGGCAGTTAATTCCTCATTAGAGGCTTGTTGTTCTTCGTTGGTTGTTTCCAACTCTTCCACTAATGCCTGAAGATTTTCACGAGTTTGCTGTAATTCGTGTTCTAACTCCAAGATTCTACGTTGAGCCTCATTATCGATGGCAAAGTCTTCTCCTGGGGGCACTGCCTGGGGTTGGGCAATTTTCTTACGCTCGATTTGCACTAAAAAAAAGTCCCCACTCTCCTGCTGGGCATCAGGGGGCATAACCTTCAAGCTAATCTCGTAAAAATAATCTTGGTGTTGCAGTTTAATTCCCGTATAAAGAACCGATTTTTGTTCTTTTTTGACTCGGTGTAAAGCAGTATTTAGGGGTAGCTTGAGAGGTAAGACAATCATTTTTGTAATGTCGGTAACAATCTCACCATCAAGAGGTTGGAAAATTTTACTAGTATTGCCGCAAACATGAAGTAGTCGATTATCCTTGTCAACCATCAGCGCAACTGAGTCAGAATCGTTTAAGATTCGCTTCAGGCTTGCCTCTCGCATCGATACTATTTTAAACCGATTGTTGGCTTTGGTCGGAGGAGAATGTAATAGTGAATTGGCTGTTAAATTAGTTTTCGTTTTGGATGTAATCCTTAAAGGTAGAGGTAATCTGATATCTCGTCGCTTCTGATAAAACTTCCATTTTTTATCCAAAGGTTTAAATTCAGGTTCAAATGCACCTAAGGTTTCCGCTTCTCCCAAAAATAGGACTCCTTGGTTAACTAAAGAAAAGTGTAGATTACGAAATACCTGATACTGCAAATCCGACTGCATATAAATCAGCACGTTACGACAGCTAATTAAGTGCATCCTGGTAAAACCTGCATCTTTAGTCAAATCGTGAGGGGAAAAAATCATCATTTCCCTTAATTTTCGCCTCACCCTGTAGCCATTATCTTTAGAGATAAAATGTCTTTGTAAAAGCTCAGTACTCATGTCATTGGCAATAGATGGGGAATAGATTCCCAAAGATGCCTTTTCCAAAGCAGTGCGATCTATATCTGTGGCAAAAATCTTCACCTTGATTGATTTCTCATTATCTTGCAGAGCCTCGCTGACTAAAATCGCCAGAGAATAAGCTTCTTCTCCTGTAGAGCAAGCCGTGACCCAAAATCTTAGCTCTTCTCCAGGTTGAGCTTGTTCGATTAAGACAGGCAGGATATTATTTTCCAGATTTTTCCAAGCTTGAGGATTGCGGAAAAAATAGGTAACGTTAATTAATAAATCTGAACAGAGAATTTTTCTCTCCTCAGCCGAACTATTGAGCAGAGTAATATAACTATCGATATTTTGCGAATTATTGATTAAACGACGACGATGAATTCGTCGTGATAGAGTACTGCTTTTGTAGTGTGAAAAATCCAAATCTTCTGCTGCTACCAAAATACTCGATATTTCTTGCAAACTAGAGGTATCCAGTAAGTTACCTCGGTTCGATTTGGTTTCAGGAGAATCTAGAGGAGCAACAATGCACTGATAAATTAATTGAGCCAATTCTCGTGGGGGCAGAATTTGATTAACTACTCCTGTGGAGATTGCACTACGGGGCATGCCGTCAAACTCCGATGTAGAAGGCTCTTGAACCAAAGAAATTCCCCCAGCTTCATTAATTGCTCTCAATCCACGAGTTCCGTCACTTCCTGAACCAGACAAGATTACCCCAATCCCCTGTTCTCGATAATTTTTAGCTAGGGATTGAAAGAAAATATCAATGGGAAAGTTGAGTTCTAGTTTTTGGTTTTTGTCTTTCTTACGTTCTTCTAAACGCAGTAAATTTTCTTCTATTTCTAAATTCTTACCTGGTGGAATTAAATAAACTGAGTTGGGCTGTAGCTTCATGCCCTCAGTTACTCGATAAACTGCCATGTCAGTACGTCGCTGAAGCAACTCTTTCATCAAGCTTTTAAAATCAGGGGACAAATGCTGAATCACTACAAATGCTGCCCCGCTATCAGTGGGGAGATTTGTAAACAGTTCTTCTAAAGCACTTAATCCCCCAGCAGACGCGCCAATACCCACTACGAAAAAGTTATGATCTGGTTTCGTAAAAGAAGGCGATTCTCCTTCTTGATTACCCGATTCGGAGTCGAATTGTGGACTATCAGACATGGTTTGGTTTGGGGTGAATTAATTGCTGTTGCGATCTATCTTTCCACCAAGTATATGCTGAATAAAATATAGGGTAAATTAAACGCTCTAAAAACTCGACATTTGTGCCAAATTATTTGAGCAAAAACGCGAGAAAACCATCATGCCTGGGGACAAGTTCTTTGTCTGCGATCTCGCAAATTCTAATTATCGAGTGTCGTGTTATTTTTCTAACTAAAGATAAAATTTAAAACGATAAATTTAAAACGATAAAATAATAGATAAGCAAGTATCACTTTTCTGTGGCAAATAATGACTCCCAACCCCAAGATTATTAAATCAGTTGAAAAGCTAGATTATCGCGTTACGGTGGGCGATGTGGCAGCGCAAGCAGGGCTAGAACTCAATTTTGCCCAACAGGGTTTATTAGCCTTGGCAAGTGAGGCTGGGGGACATCTCCAGGTGGCAGAGTCGGGAGATGTGGTTTATTTATTTCCCAAAAACTTTCGCTCTATTCTGCGGAACAAGTATTGGCAACTGCGCTGGCAAAAAACCTGGGAAAAAGTCTGGGGAGTTCTGTTTTATCTCATTCGTATTTCCTTTGGCATTATCTTAATCGCCTCGATCTTACTGATGGTAGTGGCAATAATTGCGATCGTGATTGCCATGAATTCTTCCAGTGATGAGCGAGAAGGGGGTGGGAATCGTGGTGGAAACAGAGGCTTCGGTGGCGGATTTTTTGTTCCTCGCTTTTGGATTGGTGATATCTTCTGGTGGTTCGATCCTGGCTACAATCATCGTCGCCGTCAGCGTAGAAAACAGGCGACAAATAGCTATCAAATGAATTTTTTGGAATCTGTCTTTTCTTTCTTGTTTGGCGATGGCAATCCCAATGCTGATTTAGAAGAAGAGCGTTGGCAAGCTATTGGTTCAGTTATACAAAGTAATAAAGGGGCTGTGGCGGGGGAACAAATCGCCCCCTATGTGGACAAGATGGATCAGGATGAAGATTATATGATTCCTGTTTTGAGTCGCTTTAACGGTTATCCCGAAGTTTCCCCTCAAGGTGAAATTATTTATTATTTTCCTGAACTTCAGGTAATGGCAAGTAAGAGACAGTCACAACCCATTGCTGCAATGGGTTATCTCCAAGAAAAACTCTGGCGTTTTAGCCAAGCTAATAGTAGTCAAGTTACTATGGCTGCTGGGTTGGGGGCTTTGAATATTATTCTGGCATTCGTTTTAGGTGCTTTATTACAAGATGGCGCGATCGCAGCAGAATTAGGTGGTATAGTGGCATTTGCTGCTTCAATTCAATGGTTTTTATTCGGTTATGGCATTTTATATCTCTTAATTCCTTTAGTACGCTATTTCTGGATTCAAAGGCGCAATCCGAAGATAATTAAGAGTAATGAATCTCGTGAACAAAGAGCGATCGCTCTAAGACAACCGGATCAGTCTCTCCGTCAGAAGTTATCTTACGCTAGTCAGTTTGCTAAACAAAAAGTAATTGGCGATCAGGATCTTGCTTACAGTACCGAAGATGATCTGTTGGATCAAGATATCCGAAATGTCGATCAGATTGATCGCGATTGGCAAAGCAGATTAGAATCAGATTCTTAAGCACTAATCACCTAATTAAGTTATGAGTCAAGTTAAAAAGATATCGGGAAAAGCGATCGCAGTTGAGGGGAATGATATTGATACGGATCGGATTATTCCTGCTAGTTTTCTCCGTTGCGTTACCTTTGATGGTTTAGGAGAGCACGTTTTTGCTGATGATCGTATCCAAACAAACGGTCAACATCCTTTCGATCAGCCTCAATATCAGGATGCCAGCATTCTGGTAGTTAACAATAATTTCGGTTGCGGCTCATCCCGTGAACATGCACCCCAGGCTTTAGCTAAATGGGGAATTAAAGCTATTGTCGGTCAAAGTTATGCCGAGATCTTTTTTGGTAACTGTGTGGCAATTGGTGTTCCTTGTGTAATCGCCTCCCCAGAAGAAGTGCAGCAGCTACAGACATTAGTTCAGGAAAATCCTGAAGCAAGTTTAACCGTTGATTTGGAATCTATGTCGGTGAAAGTGGATAACTTATCGATACCAGTGGAAATGAATGAAGGTTCGAGACAGTCATTTCTTGAAGGTACTTGGGATAACTGCGGACAGTTGGTTAGCAATGCAGAGCAGGTTAAGGTTACAGCTACTAAGTTACCTTATGTTAATTGGCAGAGCGCTTGATTTTTGCGTATGAGCGATCGCGTGTTGGTAAGTAGGTAGTAAGTAGTAGGTAGTAAGTAGTAGGTAGTAAGTAGTAGGTAGTAAGTAGTAGGTAGTAAGTAGTAGGTTAAAAGACACTTGTTCCTAACTTCGTTCTGTTTTATTTTGGTTTTATATTTAATTCTGCCTACCTACTTAGACCAATTAAAAAGCTTAATTCAATAGTTACCGAACTGATGGGTTAGGCAAATCGTGTACTTCTTGTTTGTAATCTAAATGAACCCAAGTCAAGTCTTCTAAATCTAGATTTAACTCATTGAGTGTTTCTAATATTATCGATGCAGTCTCGATCTGATTATCACTAACACAGATTTCTGTACCAGCATTAGGAGAATGTTCGTGGCGCACTAATGCCACTTTATTTCCAGATTTCAAGGGCAAAATAGCATAAACCAAATAATCTAAATCATCATAGCTTTTTTGAAAATAGAGTTCTTTTGAGCTATTAATTTCAGTATATTCCTGCCTAATTACTGCTACTGGATTTGTTTCAGCAACAACCTCTTCAAATCGAA